>JAATFY010000264.1 GCA_015654915.1 Rhodospirillales bacterium | reverse complement strand
CTTTTTCCTTGCCGGCGCGGATGATTTCCTGATCGGTGGAAGGCCCGATCCATTTCAGGCGGCCGACACGGCTTTGGTAACAAAGAGTCCAATCCAGTGCCGGCATGCCGAGCGTTTTTACCAGAGCCGCCGCAGTACGCTCGCATTGCCATTGGTAGGGATCGCCGGCCTTGACGATTGTTTCCGGCAAGCCATGCGCCGAAAACAGAATGCGCGGCGCGCCGAACGCCTTGGCTTTTTCATACGCCGCGCGGGTCGATGCCGCCAGCGTTGCAATAAAGCCGGCTTCGTCGGGATAGCAGCAGACGGTTTTTGCGGGCGCATTCACCCCCGCTTTTTTCGCGGCCAGCCGCCACGATTTGAGGCTCGAAGCCGTCGTTGTCGTGGAGAATTGCGGATAGAGCGGCAGTAGAACAATTCGATCCGGCGCGTAATCTTTCACGTTCCCGACGGTTTGCTCGACGAAGGGGCGCCAGTAACGCATAGCCATGAAACATTTGAAATTTTCCGCGCCGCTATTGAGGGCAATCTCCAGAGCCCGTGCCTGCGCGCGGGTGTTTTCCAGAATGGGCGAACGGCCGCCGATTTTGGCGTAAATGGCCTCGGCAATCGGGGCGCGGCGTTTGGCGATCAGATGTGCGAGAAAAGTGCGCAGGGGCGCGGGCAAACGGATAATGGCCGGATCGTTGAAAAGATTGAACAGGAACGGACGGACCGCTTCGGGCTTGTCCGGGCCGCCGAGATTGAAAAGAATGACCGCCGTTTTCGTCATGCGGGGAATGTAAAATTGTGAACAAAATCGACCAGCTCGGCCACGTGTTCCGGCGGCGTTTCCGGTACGACGCCATGGCCGAGATTGAAAATATGCAGGGGACCGAATGTATTCAGGATTTTTGCGGCGGCATTTTTCATGGTGTCGCCACCCTTGACCAGAATTTGCGGATTGAGATTGCCTTGCAAAGGCTTGACCGGCTGCAGTTGTTTTTTCGCATAGTCCAAAGACATGGCGGTATCGATGCTGAGCGCATCGACGCCGGTTTTCAGAATGTAATCGCGATAACCTTCATTGGCGGCCTCGCGGGGAAACCCGATGACGGGTATATGCGGATGTTTTGCCTTGATGCGGTTAACCAATTCGCGCGTCGGCTCAATCACCCAGCGGGTAAAATCCTTGCCTTCGATCAACCCAGCCCAGCTATCGAAGATTTGCAAGGCTTCGGCTCCGGCGTCGATTTGCTCGTTCAGGTAAATTTCGCTGGCACCGACCAGCGTGGCAATCAGCTTGCCCAGCAGGGCCGGTTTTTCCGCCACCCATGCTTTCGCCTTGGTAAAGCCGGTCTTGCTGTTGCCGTCGATCATGTAACACGCCACGGTCCACGGCGCGCCGCAGAAACCGATCAGCGCTGTATTCCTGTGCAATTCGCTTTTGACACGAACGATGGTTTCATAAACCGGCAAAGTTTTTTCATTGTCGAACAACAGCTTGTCTATGGCGTTTTCATTTTCGACAGGTTGTAAAACAGGGCCTTCGCCTTCGCGGAATTCCAGTTTGACGCCAAGCGCCATGGGAACCAGAAGGATATCGGCGAACAGAATGGCCGCATCGAGACCGAAACGGCGGATCGGCTGCAAGGTAATGTCGCTGGCCCATTCCGGCGTCAGACACAGATCGAGAAAATTTCCGGCTTTCTTTCGTAATTCCATGTATTCCGGCAGATAACGTCCTGCCTGGCGCATCAGCCAGACAGGCGTGCGATCAGGTTTTTCTCCTCGCAAAACTTTCAAGACCGGTTTTTCCGTTTCATACATTCTTCTTTTCCATTCTTATTAAAAGATAATAAGTGGTGGTAGGTAGTAGATAGGCGGTATAGCGGGGATAAAATTTATGGCCTGTTTTCGGATTCTTTTACAGTCTTTATTCGAAATGATTTAAAATGCATTTTTTCATATGCCTGTGGGCAAGAGATAAAATAGCTATTTAGAGAGTGATTTTGGCCCCTGTGAATTGCATGGAAAACTTTATTCAGACTTATCCCCGCTCTTTCGCAAGGCGGCGGAAAGAGAACCCACAAAACAGGCGATGTGAATGGATATGGCATGACAGGCATAAGAATGGCAGGATGCGAACAACGCCCGACTTATCCCCGCTCTTCCGGCAGGCTGTGAGTTATTATCCTTCATGACCGAAACCCGTCATATCCATCTTGTGTCCGACGCGACCGGTGAGACCATCAACAGCATCGCGCGCGCCTGTGTGGCGCAATTCGATAATGTCGAGGTACAGGAGCATTTCTGGAGCCTGATCCGCAGCCCGCGCCAGCTCGATATGGTGATGGAGGGCATTCGCGGCTGGCCCGGCCTCGTGCTTTATACCTTTGTCGACGAGACTTTGCGCCGCCGGCTCGAGGAATTCTGCCGTACCCAGAATATCACCAGCATTGCCGTGCTCGATCCGGTGCTGAAAGGCATGGCGGCCCATTTCGGCGTGGCTTCGGCCCAGGCGCCCGGCAAACAGCATGCGCTGGATGCCGAATATTTCGACCGCATCGATGCCATGGATTACGCGCTGGCGCAGGATGACGGCCACGCCACCGAGAAACTGGACGAAGCCGACGTTATTATCCTTGGCGTATCGCGCACGTCGAAAACCCCGACCTGCGTCTATCTGGCCAATCGCGGCATCAAGGCCGGGAACATCCCGCTTATTCCCGGCCACCCGATGCCGATTGAACTGACAAAGCTCGGAAAACCAATGATTGTCGGCCTTACCAAGGACCCCGACAGTCTGGTCGAGATCCGCCGCAACCGGCTGCATCTGTTGCAGCAAAACGAGGAAACGCAGTATGTTGATCCCGAGAAAGTGCGCGAGGAAGTGCAGGACGCGCGGCGCTTTTTCGCCCGCATCGGCTGTCCGGTGATCGACGTCACGCGGCGCTCGATCGAGGAAACCGCCGCCGAGATCATCATGCTGCTGAACAAGCGCGCGCTGGAAAAAGAATTGCGGGAAAAATCATGAGTTCTCCCGCGACGAAAAAAGCCGGAATCATGGGCTGGCCGGTCGGGCATTCGCTCTCGCCGCGCCTGCACGGCTATTGGCTGAAAGAACACAATATCGACGGCTCCTATGTACCGCTGGCGGTCGAGCCGGAAAAACTCAGAAATAGGTTGAAGGCATTGCCGGCCGATGGTTTTTGCGGCGTCAATTTGACGATACCCCATAAGGAAGAAGCGTTGCGTTTCATGGATCATGCCGATCCGTTGGCGCTGCGCGTCGGCGCCGTGAATACCGTGATCGTCGCGGACGGACGGATCGAGGGCCGCAACACCGATGTGTACGGCTTCACGCAGAACCTCCTGTCGGCGGGATATAAACGCGGCAACCGGCCGGTGACGGTGATCGGCGCCGGTGGTGCGGCGCGGGCCGCGGTCGTCGCGTTGCTGGATATGGGCGCGAAAGATATCCGCATCATCAACCGCACGCGGGATCGCGCCTTGAGCGTGGCGGCTTCGTTCGGCGAGGCGATTTCCGTATATGTGTGGGACGACAAACGCGCCTTGAAAAACACGTCTTTGCTGGTGAATGCGACATCTTTAGGCCTCAAGGGCCAGCCGCCGCTGGATATCGCGCTTGATGAACTGCCGCCGGATGCCTATGTCACGGATATGGTTTACGTGCCCCTGATGACGGATTTTCTGAAACGCGCCGAAGCACGCGGCAATAAAACCGTGGACGGCCTTGGCATGCTTTTGCATCAGGCGGTTCCTGCCTTCACAGCGTTCTTCGGCGTGAAACCGCAGGTCACGCCCGCCTTGCGGTCTTACGTTCTGGAAGGCCGGCCGTGAAACGAAAAATGCTTGTGATTGGCCTCACCGGCGGCATCGGCATGGGCAAAAGCACGGCGGCGAAAATCCTGCGCGGCTTTGGCCTGCCGGTTTATTACGCCGATAAATCCGTGCACGAACTTTTGCGCAAGGACGGCAAAGCGGTAAAGCCGGTGGCGAAACTCTTTCCCGAAGCCCTGAAGAAAGGAGCCATCGACCGGAAAACTCTGGGACGGCTGGTTTTTAACAATCCGGCGAAACTGAAGCGGCTGGAAAAAATCCTGCATCCGATGGTGAAAGATATCGAACGCGTATTTCTGGCGAAAGCGGGCAAGCAGAAAGTCCGCGCGGCGATCCTTGAAATTCCTTTGCTGTTCGAGACCGGCGGCGAGAAACGTTGCGACTTCACCATCTGTGTCACGGCACCCAGAAACGTGCAAAAAGACCGTGTTATGCGGCGTTTTCATATGACCGAAACGCGTTTTAAGACTATCCTGAAGCGCCAGATGCCGGATGCCAAGAAACGCAAACGCGCCGATTACGTCGTGCAAACCGGCACAAGTTACGCCGATACGAAACGGCAGTTGAAAAATATCCTGACCCAAAACGAACTGATTTAGGAAAAATATGCGCGAAATCGTCCTTGATACCGAAACTACCGGCCTCGATCCGCTGCAGGGGCATCGAGTCGTCGAAATCGGTTGCGTCGAATTGCTCAACCACATGCCGACCGGAAAAACCTATCAGGTCTATCTCAACCCCGAACGCGACGTGCCGACCGAGGCTTCGATGGTGCATGGTCTCACCGGTGAGTTTCTCGAAAAACAGCCGTTGTTCGCCGAAGTGGCGGACGCGTTTCTGGAATTTATCGGCGACGCGCCGCTCGTGATCCATAACGCCGCCTTCGATATGGGTTTCATGAACGAGGAGTTGCGCCGCACCGGCTTTCCGAAACTGCCGATGGAACGCGCCATCGATACGGTGATGATGGCGCGCAAAATGTTTCCGGGCGCGCCCGCGTCCCTTGACGCTCTTTGCAAGCGTTTTAACGTGGATGCGTCGGGCCGCGCGTTGCACGGCGCTTTGCTCGATGCGCGGCTGCTGGCCGATGTGTACCTGGAATTACGCGGCGGGCGGCAGCCTGATCTGGCGATGACGTCAGCCGTCAGCAGCGCAGAAACTACTGCAATTGAAGCGCGTCCGCGCGAATATCGTGAGCCGCGTCCGCATGCGGCCAGCGAGGACGAAATAAAAGCGCATGACGCGTTTCTGGCGCAGCTTAAAGAACCGCTGTGGAAACGCGCCTAACCCTGTAGATTTTTGGCGAAGAATTCCGTGGTGCGCTGGTTGGCGAGATCCGCCGCCGCTTTATTGTAGTTCTGCCCGTCGGGGCGGGCAAAGGCGTGATCGGCGCCTTCATAGACATAAGCCGTGATGACGGGATTGCGCGTGATGGCTTTCAGGATTTTCTGCCGCACCGGCTCGGACGTGAATTTGTCCAGCGCCGCGATATGCAGGATCAGCGGCATGCGGATATCGTGGATTTCATCCAGATATTTGTCGATATCGACGCCGTAGTAACTGACGGTGGCTTCGATATCGCAGCGCGTCGCCATCAGAAACGCCAGCTTGCCGCCGAGGCAGTAGCCCACCGCGCCGACCTTGCCGCTGCATCCCTTCATCGAACGCACGTGCGCCAGCGTCGAAAGCAGGTCGCGCACGCCCGCCTCGACATCAAATTTTTTGTATAGTT
Organism: Rhodospirillales bacterium; assembly: GCA_015654915.1. GTDB lineage: Bacteria > Pseudomonadota > Alphaproteobacteria > UBA9219 > UBA9219 > JAATFY01. The sequence continues at coordinate 2,653 of JAATFY010000264.1, read as the reverse complement.
CGAACGCGCGGTCCCATTCGGGCGGCGTCTTGTCGGTCAGTTGCACGCCCGGCTGTTCGCGCCAGAACAAATCGGGGCATACCGCGATATAGCCTTTGGCGGCGAAATCGTCGCAGATCTTGCGCATGGCGGCGTTGACGCCGAAAATTTCCTGAATGACGATCATGCCGGGACCCATGCCGCCGGGCGGCATCGCGCAATAAGCGCCGAACTCCTTACCGTGAAGCGATTGAATTTTGATATCGGGCATGGGGATCTCCTTGGTAAGGAACGTAAATTAGTCCCATCCTGCGTGCTTGGCAATTGCCCCGCGAGAGATTACCTATAGAGGCTAACGGCCGGAGGCCCCCATGAAAGTTACCGTCAACGTCGAATGCACACCCGAAGAGGCGCGCGCCTTTATGGGCCTGCCGGACGTCCAGCCGATGCAGGCGGCCCTGATGAAGGATCTGGAAGACCGTTTGCGCGGCAACATCCAGGCGATGAATCCGGAAACCATGGTAAAAACGTGGCTGCCCGCCAGCATGCAGAATGCCGAGCAGTTGCAGAAAATGTTCTGGTCGCAGGTGCAGCAAACCATGTCGGGCATCACCGGCGCGGCATCCGGCGCCATGACGAATTTTTCCGAGCGTAAAGCCAAAGAATGACCGCCGAGCCTCTTTTTTACAAAGCCCATATTTTTTGCTGCACCAACCAGAGGGCGCCCGGACACAAGCGCGGCTGCTGCGCCGACAAGGGCGCCGAGGATTTGCGTAACTACATGAAAAAACGCGTCAAGGAAGCGGATATCGAAGACGTACGCGTCAACACCGCGGGATGTCTTGATCGCTGCGAGCTTGGCCCCTGCATCGTGATTTATCCAGAAGGCGTCTGGTATGCGCCGAAGAACGAAGCCGATATCGATGAAATAATTTCCGTGCATTTGCAGCAGGGCAAGCGCGTCGAACGGCTGATGTTGCCCGATTGTTAGGGCCCACCTATTTCCTTGTCATTCCGGGGCTGCCGCGTAGCGGCAGAACCCGGAATCCATGAACCGCTCTCCCGGCAAACATGGTTCCATGGATTCCGGATCGCCTGCGGCGTCCGGAATGACGCAATGGAAGAAAGCTGCTAAAACCTTTCCATGATAGCAAATCCGACCATATTTGCCCTTGCCACCGCACAGGGCCGTGCCGGTGTCGCGGTGTTTCGGATATCGGGGCCTGAAGCGCGGCAGGTCGTAAAAACTTTATGCAAACCGGATGACATGCCGAAGCCGCGCGAGGCGTCGTTACGTAAAATCCATAATCCTAAAACAGGCGAGTTAGTCGATCGGGTTTTGGTGCTGTGGTTCGAAGCGCCGCACAGTTTCACCGGCGAGGATGTCGTCGAAATCCACGCCCATGGCGGTCGCGCGATTGCGAATGCCTTAACGGAATGCCTGAAGACTCTCCCAAACTTCCGGATGGCCGAGCCCGGCGAATTTACCCGACATGCGTTTGAGAACGGCAAGCTCGATCTGACCGAGGCCGAAGCCATCGCCGATCTTGTGAATGCCGAGACCGACGCGCAACGGCGGCAGGCTTTGCGCCAACTCAACGGCGCGCTTGGAAAACTATACGAAGACTGGCGCGCGCGGCTGATCAAGGCGCTGGCTTATCTTGAAGCCTCCATCGATTTCGCCGACGAGGATTTGCCGCAAGATGTGGCCGAAAAACAGTTGAGCGATCTTGGCGTTTTGGCCGCCGATATCGCGCAGCATCTCGATGACCGCCACCGCGGCGAGCGTTTGCGCGATGGATTTTCAATCGCCATTCTAGGGCCGCCGAACGCCGGTAAATCGAGCCTTCTGAACATTCTGGCAAAGCGCGACGCGGCGATTGTGTCTTCCATCGCCGGCACCACGCGCGACGTGATCGAGGTGCATCTCGACCTCGGCGGCTATCCGGTGACGCTGGCGGACACGGCGGGCTTGCGCGACAGCGGCGATGCAATTGAAGGCGAAGGCATCCGCCGCGCTTTGAAACGCGCCGAACAGGCCGATCTGAAACTTCTGGTATTCGATGGCGAAAAATGGCCCGCGCTGGACGAGGCGACAAAAAAACTCGCCGCCGAGAATGCGTTGACGGTTGTGAACAAAGCCGATCTTGTAAACGCCAAATCCGGTGACAGAGATTGTCTTTTCATTTCCGCCAAAACCGGCGAGGGCGTGCAGGCGCTGCTTGACCGCCTGATCGACGAGATCGATTTGCGTTTTGCCGATACGGGGCAGCCGCCGCTGACGCGCGCCCGTCACCGCGCGGCGCTGGAGGAGTGTGCGGGGCATTTGCAGCGTGCCTTAGCGGCGACTGAATCCGAATTGCGCGCCGAGGATGTGCGGCTTGCCATGCGCGCGCTCGGGCGCATCACCGGCCGCGCCGATGTCGAAGATTTGCTCGATATTATTTTCCGCGATTTCTGTATCGGGAAGTGAGGTCTTTCGTTAACGAGCGCAGCGAGTTTACGAAAGCCTCATCCCCGCGAAAGCGGGGGTCCATTTTCTATTTGATACTGAGCCTGCCAACGTACCGGAAATTTAATGAGCCGCCCTATCTTCGGGGAGTTTTTGGCCGCAGTTTTTTACTATGTACGTTGGAAGGACGCTGTGCTTCCCGCGGGGGGGGGGTGGTGCGGG
>JAATFY010000225.1 GCA_015654915.1 Rhodospirillales bacterium | reverse complement strand
ACGTCCTGAAGCCACCCATATCATCTGTTGCGAAATTCTGCGCACGTGGAGAGGCATCCACAGCAGGGGCGCTAGGGCTTTCGGGCTCGGTGGAGAAGTCGTCGAGTGCCTGTATCTCGCCCTGCATTTTTATCAGGCTGCCCAGCACATCGTTGGCCAGCAATTGCCGCGTGACGGATTGAAAACCCGCAAGGTGATCGGGCGAATTATAATTTTCGGAAACTGTCGAAAAAACCGCATCGATGGGCTCAACCGGATCGGCTGACAGAGATTTGGCCGTGCGTGAAATACGGGTGATCGAAACGGCACGGCCAAGCCCCGAACTGAGGAAGCCCCGAAGGTTGCGGTTGAAAGTAGTGCCTGCAAGCTGGATCATGAAAATTCTGCTCCGCCGTGTTTGCCCGACAACATTAGAACAATTCGGTAGTGTAATTATCAAGTAAGAATGTGATAAAAATATGAATTCATCATGTCTTCATTACGGCTTAACGGGAGCTTGCCAAAGCCCAAATATCAAATGAATCCAAGAGTGTATCACGGATACGCTTGCGCCCGCCCGCGCCGGACGGCATAGTCGCTTGCCAAAGATAAGGTGATTCGCAAAGCTTCAAGGAATTGCCAATGGGCAGAAACGACTCCGCAATGGCTTCCAGTTTCCTGAAATTTGTTCTTGCTCTACTGCTTGTGCTGGGAACGGCGGCGACGCCGGTCCGCGCGGCGAACGATCTGCCTTTGGCCGCCGGCTCGCCTCTCGCCGGTTTTTCCTTCGATGATCGTCCCTTAGCTTTGCCGGTGCAGCGTAATTTCCAGATGGCGATGCTGACCGCCAGCAGCGAACTTGGCCGCAGCTGCGGCAAAATGGAATCCTACGGCTGGCGCATGAACCAGTCGGAACAGCGCCGCGTCGACCAGATTTTCAACAACACCGTCGATCGTTTGCGCGGGCTGGGTTACGTCGTCGAAACGCAGGCGCCGACTTCGGTTTCGCGCGATATCACCATGTTCACCGCCGACCGTTCGAACAAGCACTTCATCTTCATGTGGTCGGCGGGCGAGATCGGTCTGGTGATGGTCTTGTGCGAAGCTTCGCCGCCTCTCAGCGGCCGCACGGCCATGACGACGCAGCCGCATTCGCCATCGGTTGAAGTGTTTCCCGTACCGGATATGCCGGTCGAAGAAAGAAACCGCAAAAAAGCCGCAGCCCTCAAATTCTCCCCTGTCGGCGATTGGATCGGCCATTATACCTGCGAGCAGGGCTATACCGGCGGCACTCTTCAAATTGCGCACCTGAACGGTGAAAATTTCGACGGCTATTTCCGCTTCTATCCGACGCCTAAAAATCCTTACGTGCCGACGGGACGTTATACGGTATACGGCCAGTATGACCGTGAATCGCATCGCATCCTCATCAATCCCGGCGAATGGCTGGAACGTCCCAAGGATTTCTATAACACGATTATGGTCGGCAGCTTCGATCCCGCGACGCGGACCTTCAGCGCCTATTTCCAGGGCATCATGGGCTGCACCAGCTTCGAAGCGAAATATGCGACCGAGGATTACGAAGGCGTGCCGGGGAAAGCCGCCAACGAACTCGTGAAGAAAAAAGCTAAAAAAAAGAAGCCGGCCGTGAAGAAACCTGCGGTCAAAATCAAACCTGCCGAAACTAAAATAGAGGTGCCCGTTGTTGTAGAGGCACCGGCGGCGGGCGCGGCCGTCGAAACCGTCCCTGCTGCCGTTACGATTACGCCGGCCGTTGTTATTACCCCCGCCGCTCCGGCTGCTCCCGCACCTTCTGCCGTTGTCGCACCCGCTTCTTCGACAGTAGCGCCGCCCGCTCCGGCACCCGCTTCCATTGTTCCCGCTGTAGCGCCTGCGCCTTCCGCACCGGCCATTACGGCGCCTGCGGCTGTAATTACTCCGGCAGTGGTTGCGCCGGTTGCCGCGCCGACAGTAACGGCGCCTGTCGAGGCGGTGTCCCCTGTCACGATTATTTTGCCAGCTCCGGCCGCAACGCCGCAAACTCAAGCATCACCTGCTGCCTCCTCGCCGGTTCCTGCCTCCGCCGCACCGGTTGAAACGCCGCCCCCTCCGCCGGCAATTATTTTACCCGCTCCGGCGGCACCAGCGACTTCTGCGCCTATGCCGTTGCCGGCACCTGCGTCAACGCCGGATACGACGGCGCCGAAACCGACAGGATCCCTCGAGCCTCACCGCGGTACGCATGACATTGTGGTGGCGAGTTCAGGTACATGGTTCACGCCGACCGTGCCGCCAGCACCGACAGCGAACTATATAACGCCAATCGCACCGCAAGTGCCGTCCGTGCCGATAGCGCCTACCGCCCAGACAGCGCCGTCCGCGAATTACATCACGCCTACGATTCCGCAGGTGCAGCCGGCGCCGATTTTGCCGTCCGCGCCCGAAGTTCCGCAGGCTGTCATGTATGATACGACCGTCCCGGTTCTTCCTGCGGCGCCGACGGCCCCTGCCGCCAACTACATAACGCCGTATGTACAGCAGGTTCCGCCGCCCGAGATGGTTCCCGATACGGGCGGCCCTCATCCCTGATTTTTTAGATTAGTAGACGCGCGCTTTCGGCGGAACGACTTTCACGTCGTCGCTGAGCGTATACAGATGCACCGGACGGTCGCCAATCTTGGTCGAGCCGTCTTCGTTGACCCATACGGTCGAATGCTTCATCCAGTTCGGATCGTCGCGCTGCGGGAAATCCTCGCGGGCATGCGCGCCGCGCGATTCCTTGCGGTTGGCGGCGCAGTCGATCGTCGCCATCGCCTGGTACATCAGGTTATCAAGCTCCAGCGTTTCCATCAGGTCGGAATTCCACACCAGCGAACGGTCGCTGACGCCGATGCGGGGCCGTTTGGCCCAGACCGCGCGGATATTCTTTTGGCCGTCGGAGAGGGATGAGCCGGTGCGGAACACGGCGCAATCATTCTGCATCGCCCGCTGCATTTCAAGCCGCAGATCGGCGGTACGGATATCGCCTTTGGCGTTGCGGAATTTATAGAGCCGCGCCACGGCATAATCGCCGGCATCCTGCGGCAATTCTTTATGCTTGGCGTCGGCCTTCACCAATTCGCGCGCCCGAATGGCGGCGGCGCGTCCGAACACGACGAGATCGAGCAGTGAGTTGGAGCCGAGGCGGTTCGCGCCATGCACCGAAACGCAGGCGCCTTCGCCGATAGCCATAAGGCCGGGGACGGTGGCGTCGGGATTGGTTACCGTCGGGCGGATCGCTTCGCCGTGATAATTGGTAGGTATCCCGCCCATATTGTAATGCACGGTCGGCAATACGGGGATCGGCTCCTTGGTCACATCGACGCCCGCGAAAACCCGCGCGGTTTCGGCGATGCCGGGCAGGCGCTCGTGAATAATCTTGGGGTCGAGATGCTCCAGATGCAGATGGATGTGATCTTTCTGCGGGCCGACGCCGCGGCCTTCGCTGATTTCAATT
>JAATFY010000219.1 GCA_015654915.1 Rhodospirillales bacterium | reverse complement strand
TGTTTGAAGTGTTAAAACACATCCTGAATGGGCAGCACCAGTTCGCTTCGGACGGGCTGCTGCTCATGATCGTCGGTGGCCTCGGCGTCTCCCTTCGCGCCATTCCTCTCAGAATATGGGAGTGGCTCGTCCATCAATCCACCATGACGATCAGCGTGAAGGACGACGATGCGGCATTCGAGTGGGTGAAGCAGTGGTTTCTCGAGCAGAAATTCACCGCCCGAATCCGCAGAGTTGACCTGGATACAAAACTCGTGCGTCAAAAACCGAATCTCGTTCCGGCTCAGGGACATCATTATTTCTGGTATTACGGGCGCCCGTTCCGCGCCGAATTCTATCGCAGCGAAAATACCAAGGGCTGGTCGGCGCGCCGTATCGAATATCTAACTTTTAGAACCATCGGCCGCCAACAAAGTTTCCTGAAAAAATTCGTCGCCGAAATCGTCCAGTGCCACGAAAAAATTCTCGCGCTGAATTCAGCTTTGTACATTCGCGATGACGATTACTGGTCGCGCGTTCAGGCCTAAGAACGCCGCCGCAAAATCACGTAAAACGCGCCGCTGCCGCCATGTTTCAAGGCAGCCGGACGGAAGTTGAGAATAGCCGCCGATGCCGCTAGGTTCGCCAGCCAAAGCGGAAAATTGGTTTTCAAAACTCCTTCATTGCCCCGTCCCTTGCCGGTTATCACCAGCAGGGTACGGCGTCCGGCCTTCGCCTGCGCCGCGATGAATTTATCAAGCGCCGCGAAAGCTTCCGTCTGCGTCATACCGTGCAGATCGAGCCGCGCCTCGACCGTAACGGCGCCCTGCCGCAATTGCCGTTCGGTTTTCTTATCGAAAATAATTTTATCCGGCGCGAGCGGCGCGGATTTCTTTACCGGCACGGGTTTCGGTGCTGCGCTTTGCCTGATGTCGGCAACCGGAAATTTACGCGGTGTTTTCCCGGTGCTTTTCTTCACCGGTTTTTCGCTTATGCGTGGCGCACGTTTGACGCCTTTGGTGTAGGCCGCCCAGACTTTCTTATCGTCATCCGCCGACATGCGCGGCTTTCGGCAGCAACAGATATATGCGCCCTTGGCCTTGCATGGCGCCCGCCTGCGCTTCGGCATCCGCGCCGAAGCCCCAGAAAACATCGCCGCGCACAGGGCCTTTGATCGCGCCGCCGGTATCCTGCGCCACCATCAATCTCTGCAATATCGCGCCGTGACCATCGACACTGTCGAGCCACAGCGGCACGCCGAGCGGCACGAAAGCCGGATCGACCGCCATCGACCGTTGCGGCGTCAACGCGACGCCTTCGGCGCCGATAGGGCCTTCGCCATCAATGGTTTTGAAGAACACATAAGACGGGTTGAGATTCATGATTTCTTTGGCACGTTCCGGATGCGCTTTCAGCCAGCCGCGAATGCTTTGCATCGTCACGGGTTTTTCCAGCAATTGCATATCGGCAAGCGCGCGTCCGATGGCGACATAGGCGCGCCCGTTGGCGCCGTCATAACCCATGCGCATAATATGCCCGTCATCCATCCGCACACGACCCGAGCCTTGTACCTCAAGAAAAAACGCGTCCACCGGATCATCGACCCATAGCAACGGCTGCGCGCGATGGGCCAACGAGCCGGCGGTGATTTTCGCGCGGTCGTCATAGGGTTTCAGTTTGCGTCCCTCGACTTTTCCAACGATGTGTTGGCCATGGAGGTCTTTTTTAAATTCACCGAGATCGACATCGATCAAATCGTCCGGCCGCGCATAAAGCGGCGTGTGGTACGCACCGCTTTGTTGGGCCGTGCCATGCAGCTCCGCTTCGTAATAGCCGGTAAAAAGCCCGTCGCTGCCGCTGTTGCCGGAGGCCGCATAGGGCCGGAACCATCGCTCGAAAAAGGCGCGCGCCGCCGCGTCATCCTGCGGCGGATTCGCAGCCAGATCGGCGCAAGGCGACAGCCAGTCACTCGCTTGACCCGCGACGCCCAAAGCACTATCCGGCGCTTTTTTCGCAATAACCCGGCATGAACGCGCCAAAGCCGGAGCGGCTTCGGAAATTTTATCGCTGCTCCATCCGGCAAGATCGGAAAACGCCGCCGGAGTCAGCGTGATTTTTTCCGCGCCGGTTTTCGGCGTTTCGGCGCAGGAGGAAAGAAGGAGGAGCGCTGTCACCCCCGCAAAGGCGGGGGCCCATTTTCTTATGTACCAAAAGATGGATTCCCGCCTGCGCGGGAATGACGCGTCGCAACTAAGCACCGGTTTCGACCAGTATCCAGTTGGGGTCGGATGATTTCGTATCGCGCGCGAAGGTCCACAGGTCGGTGATTTCCTCGACCCTGCCTGCCTCGCCGCCGATCACCTGCCCGCCGGAATCGCGCAGCGCGTTTTCCTGCTCGCTGACGAAACGTATGGTGAGTATCGCCTTCGTGCCGTCGACCTTGGCGGCAGCGGTTTCCGCGTCCCGGATGCTTACGACCTTGCTTTCCATGGTCTGGCCTGCCGCGCGGCGCGCCTCGATCGCGTTCAGGAAATGCGGCAGCACATTGGGGCCGAGCAAACGCGTGATGCGCGACATGTCGGCCTTGGCGAAATCCTCGACGATCATGGCGAAAGCCTGCCTGGCGCCCTGCAAGAACTGTTTTTCGTCGAATGAAGGGTCCAATGCCTTGATCTGCTCGACCCCGCCCGCCAGCGAGGCGGGAGCCGCCTTGAATGCCGGCAACACCACCGGCGGCGCTTCGCCGCTGCGAATGCGTTCGGGAACCGGCGCGGTTTCGTCCTTGGGAGGAGGCGCGATAAAGGGATTGGGACGCTGGGTATCGCTGTCGTTGCGGCGGCCGAGAACCGTCCATAGCCGCGCCAGAAGCACGACCGCTATAAAAGCGTAGATGATGATATCGAAGCCCATGGCGGCAATTATAGGAGCCTGATCCGTTGCGGAGAAGGGTTATCCGTGGTAGCAAAACCGGTCTTTTTCAGGAGCACAGCCATGGCCACGAACGATCCGCAGACCCCCGCCGGCAATCCGCCCGCGCCGCCCGCCCCCGGGCAGGCCGGTTTGCAGATCGGCGTCAGCGCCCAGTACATCAAGGATCTGTCGTTCGAGAGCCCGAACGTGCCGCAGATTTTCGCGCCGACGCAGGCGGCTCCCGAAATCAACATGGGCGTCAATGTCCATACGCGCGGCATGGGGCCGAATGCTTATGAAGTTCTTTTGGCGCTGAAGCTGGAAACGAAGCTTGAAGGCAAGACCGCCTTTATCGCCGAACTGACTTACGGCGGCGTTTTCATGCTGCCCGCCATGCCGGAAGAGCAGATCAAAATGCTGCTGCTGATCGAATGCCCGCGCATCCTGTTCCCCTTCGCGCGGCAGGTTCTGATGAACGCCGTGCGCGAAGGCGGCTTCCCGCATGTAATGATCAGCCCCGTCGATTTCGGCGCTTTGTATATGGCGAACAAGGACAATGTAGGCACACTGGTAACGGCGGGAGCCGCCTGAATGAAAACCGCGGCGCTGCTCTTGCTGGCATGCGCGGTTCTGGTTTCACCTGTCCGCGCCGAGCCTATCCCCGAAACCGTTCTCGACCACGACTACGCCTCCTGCATGGGCGAGGTCACCGCGCAACAGGACCCGCGGCGCGGCGCCTATTGCGCCTGCGTCCGCGACCGCATGCGGCGCTGGGACCTCGACACTTACGGCAATATAGCGATGGAGCAGCTTCGCTCCGGCAACAGCCAGCCGCCGCAGAAAGTCCGTGAGCTGGCGCAGGAATGCATGGCGCAGATACCGCCGTAGAACGGCGGTTATATTTATAAATCAACCCTGTGTCGCCGCAGGCGGCCGCCACACGATGTTGCCCGAGCCGTTCCTGACCGCCGTCATCACGTCTTCCTTTTGCTCATCCGTTAAATACCGGAAATTCATGACCAGCGCCCGCTCGGCTCTCGTGAATACTTGCTTGAAGCTGCGCGGCAAGGGGCCGTCATCGAGGCCCTCAAAGAAAAACGTAACCGGAAGCCGCAGAACCCCGGCAATATCATAGAGCCGTCCCGAACCTATTTTACTTTGTCCATTTTCGTATCTTAGAACCTGCCAAACATTTAGTTTTGTCTTTTCAGCCAATACATCTTGGGTTACCTGCGAACGGTGAAATCGTCCCGCTTTTACTCGCGCCGCCACATGGAGATCGATTTTCCTTTCGACCGCAGCCCTGACGGACCTTTGCAAACCGAGCCGGTCTTTCTCCGAGAACGCCTTGAAAACCCGAAGAAGCTCGATTTCAACCGCGCTGAACTCCCGAGCGATATCGCGGATTCCGGGTAAAGCGGCATCAAGAGGGGCTTCATAAAAATACCCCACGGAAACGTCCAGCACACGGGCGATATTAAAAATACTCGCCGTGGTAAGCCAGGTATCGCCCCGCAAGGGTTTCTGCATCGACTGAAAAGTAGCTCCAACAACAGCTGCTAACTCGGTCTGATTAAATTCACGCCGTGCCATAAGGCGTTTCAGGTGTTCTTTTATCTGATTTTTTAAACTGTCATTTACGTAGTTCGACATTCAAAAATACTCCGTTAAACCTATGACGCTTCGTTCTATCTCTGCGGTTGAAGAAAAAGATTTTTCCAGTCCCCGACCTCGCGTTGGGTCAGCTTAAGGATATGGCGGCGACGGGCCAGGCGACGGCCCGTGCGGCGTTTAAGCGCAGTTTCTGAACAATAAGGCATCGGCTAATTTCGCTTCTTTCTAGATTCTCCCGGACCCGCAAAAATACATATGGGGTTATGCTCTTTCATAACATGTCGTCATGAAAGTAAAAAAGCCGATTTCGGGCTAAAAAACCCTTATTTCACAGAGATTTGCTTATATCGAACGAGGGGGTCTCGTCGCAACCGTAGTATTTCTCGCCGATGCGGATATTCTCGCGGCCGGTGTCGCGGCGATGCTGGTTGGTGTCGCGCAAGGAATAGATGCAGCCGCAATATTCCTGCTGGTAAAATTCCTCGCGTTTGGAAATCTCGATCATGCGGTTGGCGCCGCCGGATTTCCGCCAGTTATAGTCCCAGTAACGCATGCCGTCATAACGCGATGCCGCGCGGCGGCCGCAATCGTTGATCTGCTCCATGTTTTTCCAGCGCGAGATGCCGAGGCAGGACGTGAAAAGATCGAAGCCGTTTTCATGGCCGTACAAGGCCGTGCGCTCGAAGCGCATATCGAAACATTGCGTGCAGCGCGCGCCGCGTTCCGGCTCCCATTCCAAACCCTTCACGCGCGCAAACCAGTTGTCGGTATCGTAATCGGCGTCGACAAAAGGAATATTCATTTTTTCGGCGAAGCGGATATTTTCCTCCTTGCGAAGTTCGTATTCCTCGCGCGGATGGATATTGGGATTGTAGAAATAAATGGTGAGATCGAGCCCGCTGGCCAGCATCGCCTCCATCACCTCGCCCGAGCATGGCGCGCAGCAGGAATGCAGCAGAACTTTTTCTGCGTTGTCTGGAGCAGGAAGATGCATGCGCGCGGTCATTGGTGTTCTTCCAGAAAATCCATGCCCTGATGATAGGTTTCCTTGAGGCCAAAAAGACAGACAAAGCCAACGGCAAACACGATCGCGGCCACGTAAGCCGCCGAGGTGATTATATCAAATCCGGCGGCGCGGAAAGCAAGAAAAACCGAGTTGGTAATGACGAGCGTTGTGCGGCCAATGCTGATCGCTGATGTGCCTGCTGTTGCACGCATATTAGTGCCGAACTGTTCGACGGAAGCGAAAAGAAGCAGAACGAAATAGTTTGTCGCGCCCATGACGCCGCAAAGGGCATAAAAGGCAACGGTGCTGGGGTCGTGTTGAAGAAGGTAATAAGCGCCCAACCCAAGATTTGCAGCCATGAATAAAGTGATGGTGGCGCGCCGGTTTTTCAGCCAGTCGCTTACGAGAATGCTTAAAACCGTGCCCAGCATGGCGCAAACCGAATAAACCATGATGGTGGTCGAGGCCTTGATCGGCTCAGCGGCCCCAACGGCTTTGCCGAATTCGGGGGAAAGCGTTATCAGGACATTGACTACGTAATAGTAGGGCATCATGAAAAAGATGCAGCAGATCCAGCGCTTCAAAAGCACGGGCTTCCCGAACA
>JAATFY010000051.1 GCA_015654915.1 Rhodospirillales bacterium | reverse complement strand
CGCTGTTCGCAAGCCGAAAGTGGATTTTGTTACGAACGGGCTGGAAGTCCAAAATGATCCCGAGGCCATTCGCGATTTATTGCCGGGGCACATGTCGATGCCGGTGCGTTGGCGCGAAGCGGTGAATTTTATGTATGAGCGCGGCGCAAGGGAATTCGTCGAACTCGGCCCGACGCCTCTTTTGGTTCCCATGATAGGGCGAGTGGTTCCTCCGAACGATACTATATTAACGACTTTGGCTACGCCGCAGAATATCGGGAGTTTTCTGAAGAGGCTTGCCCCTGAAGTGGCCCTTTAACCCGCCGGATTTAGCGGGTAAGACTAGTTTATGCGCTACCGGAAACTGGGTAATACGGGATTAAATCTGTCCGAAATCGGTTTCGGCTGCGCCGGTTTCTGGGGAAAAAAGATTTTCAGCGAGAATGATGCTATCCGGCTGGTGCATGAAGCCGCCGCTCAGGGCATTACCTTTTTCGATACGGGTTCCAGTTATTCCGCCGGCAATGCCGAGTTGCGCCTTGGTAAGGCACTCGCGTCGCTGCCCAACCGGCACGATCTGGTCATTGCGACCAAGGTCGGTACGCGGCCCGACCGTTTCGGCAGAGCTTATAAAGATTGCTCGCCACCGTGGGTTCGTAAAAGCGTGGAAGAAAGTTTGCGGCGTTTACGACGCGACGCCATTCCCCTGCTTCAGCTTCATGGCCCGCAGATCGAAGACATGAACGACGATCTGCTGGCTGTTCTCGAACGGATGCGCAAAGAGGGAAAAGTTCTCCATTTCGGCATCAACAGTTTCGAGATGCATGTCATCGAACATGTCCTGAATGTTCCGCTGTTTGGCGCCGTGATGTTTGACTGCAATATCCTGCATCCCGAGCGCGGGCCACTTGTTGCCAAGCTGGCGAAAGGGGGCATTGGCGTGCTGGCAAGCAAGGCTCTAGCGGGCGGATTATATGGCGGGCGAATGTCCCCTATTCGCCGCCCGCGCGATGTCTGGTACCGGCTGCGCGCCCTGAAAAACCGCGGAAAAGACAGGGAGCGGGGGAAGTGCTTCGGTTCCATAGAGAATATGGACGCCCAAATCGCGCTTGCATGGGTGCTGCGGAATCCCGATATTGGCTGCGCCGTCATCGGCACGACGCGTTTGTCTCATCTCATCGAGAATGTTAGTGTCTCCGGCGAAACTATCGACGACAGGATGCTGGTCGAGATCGGCAAGGCCCAGCAGAAAATGTTGCTTATACCATAGGGAAAAAGAACATGTTCGATCTTTCCGGTAAATCCGCGCTCGTCACCGGCGCTTCGGGCGGCCTTGGCAACGCCATCGCCAAAGCGCTGCATGCGCAGGGCGCCAAAGTTGTTCTCTCCGGCACCAAGGTCGATGCGCTGAAGGCGCTACAGAGTGAATTGGGCGAGCGCAGTTTTGTGGCTTCCGGTAATTTATCCGATCCGGCCGTTCCCGCCGTGTTGCTAAAAGATGCTGAAGCCCAATTGGGTGGCGGCGTCGATATTCTCGTTAATAATGCCGGTCTCACACGCGACGGCCTCGCGATCCGCATGAAAGACGAAGATTGGGATACGGTTCTGAACGTAAATCTATCGGCGGCGTTCCGTTTGTCGCGCGCGGCCCTGAAGGGCATGATGTCGCGCCGCTGGGGCCGCATTATCAATATTACCTCCATCGTCGGCGTGACCGGCAATGGCGGGCAGGCGAATTACGCGGCCTCCAAGGCCGGACTGATCGGCATGAGCAAATCTCTGGCGCAGGAAATGGCGCCCCGTAACGTCACCGTGAATTGCGTCGCACCCGGCTTTATCGTCACCGCCATGACAGACGCGCTGACCGAGGACCAGAAGAACAAAATGCTCGGCGCGATACCGGTCGGCTATCTTGGCGAGCCAAAAGATATAGCCGCCAGTGTCGCTTTTCTGGCGACCGAAGAAGCCCGCTATATCACCGGCCAAACGCTGCATGTAAACGGCGGAATGGCGATGATTTGATCATTAATATGGTTAACGGATTTCCGCTTAATATTTCCGAATTATTCTGCTATCACGATTCAAGTTATTTTTATTCTGAAGAATAGGGGGTCACATGTTATTTAAAGAAATTATCGCATACGCCGAACCTGGCGCCGGACCTACGGCGCACAGCGACCTCAAACAGCGTGTCAATGACGTCCTGTTCAAACTGATAGTGGACTCCGCCGTAAATGATAATCGCGATCCGGCGTTTCATCTCGATAAAAAAATTAAAGGCACGATAGTCAACCACATCAATAAACTGTCACTTCTTATGACGATCGGTGATCCCGTGACTTGCAAATACAGGGACTCGGATCGGGCCATTATATGGGGTGCCGCATCAGGATTTGTCGTCGGCGCGGTAAATGTCCGCATGCAATGGCATGGCTCCAAAGGCGATTTTCTGGTCAAAGCCGGATGGAAAAATTCTTTCCGTGCCGTCACGCGCGGTGCAATCGGTTTGGCCGCCGCGATGGATAGTCCCCTCACTCTCAATTACAGGGGAGTGAATTTCAAGGTAAACCCGAAGAGTAAAACCGACGCTTTGCGTGCCCAATT
>JAATFY010000046.1 GCA_015654915.1 Rhodospirillales bacterium | reverse complement strand
GCTGAAGCCGCATGTCGACCGCGCCTGCATGGCCGTGCATCTGTATCTCGACAAGATCGGCGAGTTGACCCGCTGGCAGTTCGTGCGCGGGGTCATGAAATCGCATGCGCGGCTGACTTATGAACAGGTACAGGATGCTGTGGACGGCAACGCCGATGCGACAACCGCGCCATTGCTCGATCCGGTTATCAGGCCGCTCTACGGCGCCTACAAATGCCTGATGCAGGCGCGGCTGAAGCGCGGCACGCTGGAACTTGATCTGCCCGAGCGCAAGGTCGAGATCGAAAACGGCCGCGTCAAGGCGATCAAAGTGCGCGCCCGCCTCGACAGCCACAAACTGATCGAAGAATTCATGATCAGCGCGAATGTCGCCGCCGCCGCGCAGCTTGAGGGCAAAGGCGGCATCTGCCTTTACCGCATCCATGACAAGCCGAGCGAGATGAAGATCGACGCCTTGCGCGATTTTCTGAACAGCCTTGGGATTAGTCTGGTGCCCGCGAAGCAACTGCATTCGCGTTTCCTGACGCAGATTCTGGAAAACAGCGCGGGCGGCCCGCATGCGCAGGTGGTGAATGAAATGATGCTGCGCAGCCAGGCGCAAGCGGTCTATAGCCCCGATAATATCGGTCATTTCGGCCTCGCGCTGGCGAAATACGCGCATTTCACCTCGCCGATCCGGCGCTACGCCGATCTTGTCGTGCATCGCGGGCTGATCCGCGCCGGCAAGCTGGGCGATGACGGACTGACGGACGAGGAAATCGAAAAACTGGATGTCATCGGCGAGCATATCTCGAACACCGAGCGTCGCGCCGCCGCCGCCGAGCGCGATGCCGTTGACCGTTTTGTCACTTTGTTCATGACCGACCGTGTCGGCGCGGTCTTTCCGGCGCGCATCAGCGGCGTGGCGCGCTTTGGCCTGTTCGCGCGGCTGGATGAAACCGGAGCCGACGGCATCATCCCGATGAATACGCTGCCCGACGATTATTATTTTCACGATGAGAAGAAACAGGCGCTGGTCGGCCGCCGCACCGGCCGCATTTTCCAGCTGGCGCAGCCGGTCGTCGTCAAGCTGGAGCAGGCCGACCGCCTGACCGGCAGCATGCAATTCTCGATTGTCGAAAGCGGCGGCGATACCGGCCTCGCGAAAGAACCGACGAAAAAAGACAGTCGCGACCGGTCCTCACGCCACCGGCGCAGGCCGCTGATCTAAGATTGGTTAGGTTTTCATTTCAATGTTTTGTCATTCCGGCCAAGCTCGCGGCGCGAGCGCGAGCCGGAATCCCATTTGTTTTTCTTGTGGATAGAGTAAAACCAAACGGGATGCCCGCTTTCGCGGGCATGACAAGAATATTTTATATGGTCTTCCACTGGTTCCGGAACCACGTCATTTGCCGTTTGGCGTAGTTGCGGGTTGCCTGTTGGGCTTTTGTAATCGCTTCATCACGTTTTATTTCGCCTCTCAGGTAGGCGGCGATCTCGCGCAGGCCGAGCGTCTTCATCGACGGCAGTTCGGGATCGAGCTTGCGTTGCAGGAACTTTTTCGCTTCCTCGACAGCGCCGTTTTCGATCATTTTTTCGAAACGTTTATCGCAAGCCATGTAAAGTTCTTCCCGTATTGGCATGAGCAAGTGAGGCTCGATAACGAGGCCCTCACCCTCCCCAACGCTGCGCGTCGGGTCCCCTCCCTCTCCCGCATTGCGGGAGAGGGTGCCGAGCGTATGCGAGGCGGGTGAGGGCTGTTTATGCCAATGGCTCAAAGATTTTCCGGTATGCGCGGCGACTTCGTAAGCGCGGATCAGTCTCTGCCGATCGTTTCGGGCGATACGTTTGGCGCTGTCGGGATCAATTTTTGCCAGAGCGCCGCGGAATTTTTCTTCACCAAGTTCCCTATAAAGTTTTTGGGTCGTATCACGCACCGCAGCGGGGATGGGCGGAATATGCGCAAGGCCGCCGAGCTGGGCTTTGAAATAAAGGCCGTTGCCGCCGACGAGAATAGGCGTGCGTCCGGTGGCAATTGTTTTATCGATGGTCGCCGTTGCGAGTTTCAACCATTTGCCTGCGGAGGATGGTTCAGCCGGATCGAACACACCGTAAAGCTCGCGCGGGATTTCTTTTTGCGCTTTGGCGTCCGGTTGGGCGCTCAGGACCGGCAGTCCTTTATATATCTGCATGGCATCGGCATTGATGATGGTGCCGCCGGTTTTTCGCGCCAGTTCCATTGCCAGCGCCGATTTTCCCGACGCCGTAGGCCCTGCAATAAGGATGATTTTTGAAGAGGACATGAAGTTACAGAGTGGCTATAGTGTCGAACTACGTTATATACGTTATTCCCGCGAAAGCGGGAACCCAGACTGACTCCGGGAATAAAACAGCGGTATGTTTTACAATTGTAGGTCAATTGCAATTCATGCTCGCGGTGTTTGCGGATATATCCTCTGGGTCCCCGCTTTCGCGGGGATGACGTGGAATTATAGGAGTACGCAATGATGGGACTAAGTCTTTGGCATATTCTTCTGGTGCTGCTGGTCGTGCTGGTTATTTTCGGCGCGGGCAAACTGCCGCAAGTCATGG
>JAATFY010000244.1 GCA_015654915.1 Rhodospirillales bacterium | reverse complement strand
TGCGCGAAAAGAAGTAGGACGCCATCATCGCGAACATGACCGCTTCGGCCAGCGGCACGAACAGGTAACGCGCGACGCCGCTGAGGAAGAACATCGGCACGAACACGATGCAAATGCAAAGCGTGGACACCAGCGCGGGGATGGCGATCTGCTTGGCGCCGTCCAGAATGGCCGCCTCGACTTCCTTGCCGTGCTCCAGATGCCAGTTGATGTTTTCGACCGCTACCGTCGCGTCGTCGACGAGGATACCGACCGCCAGGGCAAGGCCGCCCAGCGTCATGAGGTTGATGGTTTCGTCGAGGGAGGACAAGGCTATGAGCGAGGCCAATATCGAAAGCGGAATCGAAACCGTGATGATCAGCGTGCTGCGCCAGCTGCCAAGGAACAAAAGGATCATAAGGCCGGTCAGCGCGGCGGCGATGGCGCCTTCGCGGACGACGCCGGCGATGGCGGCGCGCACGAACACCGACTGGTCGCCGATAACGTGCAGATCGAGGCTGGGGGGAAGGCTCGCCCGTATCTGCTCGAGCTTGTCCTTGACGCGGCTGATGATGTCGAGCGTCGAAGCGTCGCCGGTTTTCAGGATCGTCATCAGGACGGCGCGCTGGCCGTCGACGCGGACGATGTTGGTTTGCGGCGCAAAGCCGTCGCGCACATGGGCGACGTCACGGACATAGACCGCCGTTCCGTGAACCGCCTTGATGGGCAAATCGTTGAGCTGGTCGACGACGGTCGGGCTGGCGTTAAGCTTGACGTTGTATTCGTAGGGACCGATCTTTTCGGTGCCCGCCGGTAAAATGAGATTTTGCGCGCCGACGGCGGCGTTGACGTCCTGCGCTGACAACCCGAGCGCCTGCAATTTCTGCTGGTCGAGATCGACCTGAATCTGGCGGATTTTTCCGCCGTAGGGGTAGGGAAGGGCGGCGCCCTGCACGGTTGCCAATTGTGTGCGGATAATATTGTTGCCGTCGTCGAAGAGTTCCTGCTCGGACAATTGCGGGCTCGACAGCGCTAATTGCATGATCGGTACGCTGGAAGCGTTGTAAATGGTTATGAAAGGCGGCGTGGCTCCCGGCGGCAATGATCGCAATTGCGTTTGCGCGATCGCCGTCGTCTGGGCCATGGCCATGTCGGTCTTGACCGAAGGGTGGAAAAAAGTTTTGACCACGGCGATGCCGGTCAGGGACTGCGATTCAATATGTTCGATGTCGTTGACGGTAATCGTCAACGCGCGTTCGTAGGTGGCGGTGATGCGCTCGGCCATCTCGTCGGGCGGCAGGCCGGTAAAATTCCAGATCGTGGCGACGACCGGAATGCCGATGTTGGGAAAAATATCGACCGGCGTTCGCGCGACCGTTAGAGGTCCGAAAATCAGCAGCAATATCGCCAGAACCACGAAGGTGTAAGGGCGGTCCAGCGCGAGGCGCACAATCCACATGGAAACGGGGACTCCGTATAAATCCGGCCGGGTTAAGACGTGGGGCGGGACGAACCGGAGGAATTAACGGTTACATTGTGGTATTTTCTGGGCAGATATGCAACTGACCGCCCCGTTAAAGAGGGTCCCTCATTCCGGCCCGATTTGAAGTATTGTATGTTTTCAACCCCGCTACCGATTCAACTTTGTAAAAGGCACCTTGTGAAACCGGACATCTACGAAATGGGAAATATGGAGGCAGGGGGGCAGCAAATCGCTCTCAGGCTAATTCGCTCGACGCGCCGCAAAAGAACGGTCGCATTTAGTGTCGATCCTCCGGCGACGCTTCTTATCACGGCTCCCCTGAAATCGAATCTCGCCGTCATCCGTAAAATGGCCGAAACCCGCGCGGGCTGGATTGTCCGCAGGCTCGCCGCGTTCCGGCAATTCGAGCCGATGCAATTCGTTGACGGCGCCACCGTGGCATATCTCGGTCACCGCTACCGGTTGCACGTCACGCATGACATGGACGTGGCGCAGGGATGCCGCATTCGCCCGCGGCATATAACAGTAAATATTCGGGACGGCGGGATGTCGGATGAGAATCTGCGGCAGGAAGTTCGGCTGGAAATTATGCTGTGGCTGAAGAAAAGGGCCAAAATGAAATTGCGAAAACGGCTCGATCTCTGGTCAAAAAGAACGGGGCTGAAATACGAGCGCCTCATACTCAGCAATCCCAAGGGCAGGTGGGGCAGTTGCAGCGCGCACAATGTCATCCGGTTGAACTGGCGCCTGATCTTGGCGCCGCTTCCGGTGCTCGATTACGTCGCTGTGCATGAGCTTTGCCATGTCGTGCACAAAAACCACAGGAAGAGATTCTGGCAATCGGTGGAATCGGTCCTGCCGGATTACCGCCTGCGCCGCAAGCAACTGCGGCAAATCGGTCATCGGCTCGCGTTTTAACGGCCCGCAGAAAGAGCTTTCTTAAACCCGCTATTGCTATAAAACATGGGTGGCCTTTCACCCCTGCCCATGGGCGCTTTTATGTCTCTTTCAATGTATCAGGCTTCGATCCCCGCCTTCGTCCGCATTCTGGGAAATCTGTCGGCTATCCTCGATAAAGCCGCTGCCCATGCTGAAATAAAGGAGATCGATCCGGCGGTGTTCGTCAACGCGCGGCTTGCGCCCGACATGTTTCCTCTCGCGCGTCAGATTCAGATCGCGAGCGACGGCGTCAAAGGTTGCGCCGCGAGGCTGTCCGGCATCGAAGTTCCAAGTTACCCGGACACAGAAACCACATTTGCGGAACTGCAGGCGCGCATTGCCAAAACGGCGGCTTTTATCCAAAGCGTGGACCCCGCCAAAATCGAGGGGAGCGAAGAAAAGACGGTCACCCTCAAGATTCGCAATAAGGAAATAAGTTTTACGGGACGGGATTATCTTTTCAATTTCGTAATTCCGAATTTTTATTTTCACGTCACGGCGGCCTATGCGATTTTGCGGCATAACGGCGTGGAAATCGGGAAGATGGATTTTCTCGGCAACGCCCGCTGACCGTTTCGCGCGCAGTACGTCCTTAACGGCCTCTTTATGGGTCCGCGATCCGTTCCTTGTTCTAAAAAAATACCCGCGGCTTTAGAAATTGGATCATTCGTGTCCCGACATAAGAGCGGTTAGGGGGCGCATCAATCCGCAACGCACAGGAGAGTAAAATGGCACGCAAATATTCGAAAAGCGCTTCGAAAGACGTCGAACGCGAAATGCACGCGTTCAAAAGAGGAAAACTTAAAAGCGGAAAAGGCGGCAAGGGCGGCATGGTGAAAAACCGCAAGCAGGCCATCGCCATCGGCCTTTCCGAAGCCCGCAAAGAGGGAAAGAAAGTTCCCAGGAAGCGCCCGTCGAAAAAGTGAAAAGATCATCCTTGGGGTGATCTGAATGAGCGGCGAATTCCGCCAGAAAGCGCATGGTTTTTTCTCGCGTTTCGCGCAGGCCGTGG
>JAATFY010000179.1 GCA_015654915.1 Rhodospirillales bacterium | reverse complement strand
CCGTCAACCGCGCCTTGCGTGAGACCGGATGGGACTCGGGTCTCTGGGTCGAGCCCGATCTGCGCGAATGGCTCGATCTGGTTGCGCTCGGCACCGTTTGCGACGTGGTGAAGCTGACCGGCCTTAACCGCGCTTTCGTTACGCAAGGCCTCCATATTATGGAACAGCGCCGGAATTTGGGAATTGCGGCGCTTGCTAATGTCGCGGGGGTCAAGGCGCAGATGGATACGTACGCGGCAGGCTTCATGCTCGGCCCGCGCGTCAATGCCGGCGGCCGTGTCGGCGAGGCGGATCTCGGCGCAAAACTTCTTTCAACCACGGACACTTCAGTTGCCGCCCAACTTGCGGAACATTTGCACGCCCTGAACGTCGAGCGGCGCGAGATCGAGGCAAAAGTTCTGGTGGAAGCCGAAGCCCTGACGCTTGTGGAAAACCTGCCGATTGCTTTCGTGGCGTCCGAAAACTGGCATCCCGGCGTCATTGGCATCGTCGCCTCGCGGCTCAAGGACAAATTCCATCATCCGGCGCTTGTTGTGGCGCTGGAGGGCAATATCGGCAAAGGCTCCGGCCGTTCGGTGAGCGGCGTTGATCTGGGGGCCGCCATTATCGCCGCGCGTCAGGCAGGGCTGCTGATCAACGGCGGCGGCCACAAGATGGCGGCTGGTTTTACGGTTGCCCGCGACAAGGTTAATCAGTTGCGCGATTTTCTCGCGGAGCGTATCGGAAGACAGTTGGCGGCAGAGCCGTTGAAGCCGACCCTGACAATCGACGGACTGCTGGCGTCCACGTCCTTGCAGCCTGATTTTGTGCGGAAATTAGCGGCGCTTGGGCCCTTCGGCACCGGCAATCCCGAACCGCGCTTTGCTCTGGCCGATTGCCGTATTGTCCGCGCCGATATCGTCGGCGAGAAACATGTGAGCGTGATCGTAATGCAGGGCGGTGTTCGTTTGCGCGGCATCGCCTTCCGTGCCGCGGAAAACGGTCTCGGCCAGGCTTTGCTTGATCAGAACCACCGCCTCTGCCATCTCGCCGGTCATTTGCGGCTTGACGAATGGCAGGGCGAAGAACGCGTTCAGCTTCATATCGACGATGCGTGGGCAGCAGGCGCTACCGGAACCTCCGCGCCGAAGTAATCTACGGCAGGTAAATCCAAAACTTCACGGATGCGGCGTCCCAGATCGATTTTACGGTAAGGTTTATTCAAGACTGGCATCTTCGGGTTGTGCAGGTTGCGCTCAGCCAGAGTTTCCATCGGATACCCCGAAGTCAGTAGGATTTTGAGCGTCGGCTTGTGTTTTTGCGCTTGTTCGGCCAACTCCCGTCCGTTAAGCCCGCCGGGCATAACAACATCGGAAAACAGAATATGAATCGAGGGGTTCTGGTGCAGCTTCACAAGTGCTTCTCGCCCATTTGCGGCGGTGATGACATGATATCCGAGGCTTTCAAGACTGCTTACGCCGTGACTGCGCACAAAAGGATCGTCTTCTACAAGCAGGATGGTTTCGGAACCGCGGAGAGCGGCGAGATCGATT
Organism: Rhodospirillales bacterium; assembly: GCA_015654915.1. Classification (GTDB taxonomy): domain Bacteria; phylum Pseudomonadota; class Alphaproteobacteria; order UBA9219; family UBA9219; genus JAATFY01. The sequence continues at coordinate 6,744 of JAATFY010000179.1, read as the reverse complement.
GCGGGGCGGGGCGACCGTTCAACGGTTTGTGCGGATATGGCTGCGGGCAGGTAGATTCTTACCGTCGTGCCCAATCCAATTTCGCTATAAATGGCTACATAGCCATTGGACTGCCTGACGAATCCATACACCATGCTGAGCCCGAGACCGGTACCTTTACCGACTTCCTTGGTGGTGAAGAAAGGTTCGAATACGTGTTCGCGGATTTCCGGCGCCATGCCTTCGCCGTCATCCGTCACGGAAATCATGACATAATCGCCCGGTTTTATGTCGGGGGGGACCTGATAACTTGTTTTTTCAAGAGAGGCATTATTCACGGTGATCGTCAGATGCCCGCCCTGCGGCATGGCATCGCGCGCATTCAGCGACAGATTCAGGATGGCCGATTCCAGTTGGGAAGGATCGGCGAAGGCTTTGGCCAGATTCGAGTCAACGGTAAAACGAATGTCGATATCTTCACTGAGCGTACGACGCAGCATTACCTGCATTTGTTCAACCAGTTGATTGCAATCGATGACGGTAGGTTGCAAAGTCTGGCGCCGGCTGAAAGCAAGTAAACGCTGGGTCAATTCGGCGCCCCGTTCACCGGCATTGAGAACGGTTTCGCATAATTGTTTGAGTTCCGGCGTGTCTTCCACCTTTTCAATCAGCAGATCGACATTCCCGATAATAACCGTCAGCAGGTTATTGAAGTCATGGGCAATGCCGCCGGAAAGCTGTCCTACCGTCTCCATTTTCTGCGCCTGTGCTAATTGTGCCTCGGTACGCTTGCGTTCCGTCAGATCGTGAACAATCCCGACGAACATAACTTGCCCGTCCTGTTTCGCTTCGCCTATCGAGAGTTCCATAGGAAACGTCGTGCCGTCCTTACGCTGGCCGACGACTTCACGGCCGATGCCGATAATCTTACGATGGCCGGTGCGATGGTAATTTTCGATATAACTGTCATGGTTTTGCTGATACGGCGCAGGCATCAGCATCTTGACGTTTTGTCCCAGAACTTCGCCCGCCTGATATCCAAACAAACGTTCGCAAGCAGGATTAAACATTAAAATAAAACCTTGCGCGTCAATCATGGTGACGCCGTCGACCGCCGTATTCACAAGCACTTTTAACATTGCACTTTCGCGCATCGTTTCGAAGATCTTCTGGCGCACCGTGATGTCGTGAACGATCTTGATAAATCCGATTAATTCTTCGAGCTCATTGTAAACGGACTCAATAACGACATTCGCCATAAACCGGCTTCCGTCCTTGCGGACGCGCCAGCCCGTCATTTCATGCTTACCTTTCTCGCGCGCCAGTTGCAGCGCGGCTTCCGGCTTGCCTTCTCGGCGGTCTTCTTCGGTAAAGAATGTGCGGAAATGACGGCCGATTATTTCCTCGGCTTTATATTGTTTGGCGCGCTGGGCGCTGCTGTTCCAATTAAGGACATAGCCCTCGGGGTTTAGCATATAGACGGCATGATCCGTATCGAAAATGCTTTCGGGCTGCCGCGCGAAAGCGTTTTGATCAGCAGGAATCTCGGAGCGCAAGTCTATTTTGCCAACGGACATGGTGAGTCACCCGATTCTGTTTTTTGCTGCAGATTGATTGTCGGCCTGCACCGTTAACGAAGCGCTACTTTTGAAATAAATTTTTCATAAAACTAAGCAGAAAATATTTATGCGCGAGCAATTGCATATCGCGGTATGGTTTTGAATACGCGCGTAGCCGAAAAAGAAACTTTGTAATTCAAAAAAGGCCGAATTTCGGCAGCGTATAAAGATGCGTTCCGCGAAAACCGATTCTTTACGGATTTTTTATGCACCGCGTAAAAGCGCGCCGAGGCGTTTGATGCCTTCGTCGATGACGGCCGGTTCGATCAGCGAAAAACTGAGCCGGATCGTGTTGTTGCCCGAACGGTCGGGATGGAAGGCCGCGCCGGGAACAAAGGCAATCCTTGCTTCCTCGATCGCGCGGCGCAGAAGTTCGGCGCCCTCGATGTTGGTCGGCAGCGTCATCCATACGAACATGCCGCCTTCCGGCTTGGTCCATGTCACGCCTGCGGGCATGTGCGCGGCGAGCGATTTCAGCATCGCATCGCGGCGTTCTTTATAGATTTTGTTGATCGCTTTGGTATGCGGCTCGAAAACGGTCGAGGCGATCCGGTGCATGATCATCTGGTTAAGCGTCGCGACGTGCAGATGGCTGGACTGATTGACCAATACGAGTTTTTTAATGAGTTCCTTGGGCGCTACGATCCAGCCGATGCGCAGGGCAGGGACGATGGATTTCGAGAAAGTGCCGCAATAAATCACTTTGGCGTTGTCGATGCCGCCCGCCCGCTCTGCTGCCAATGCGATAATCGGTTTTGCGCGCACGCCATCATAGCGCAGATGTTCGTAAGCGGAATCCTCGATCAGCGGCAAATCCATGGCTTCGGCGGCGTCCAGAAGCGCGATGCGGTCCTTTTCCGTCAGGCTGGTGCCGGTCGGGTTCTGGAACTCCGGCATGACATAGCCGAATTTCGGTTTCGGCTTGCCTCCGGCACGGTAGCTTTCCGGCGTGCGATTGCTACCGGCGCCCGGGAGAATGTCGTAGTTCGCTTCGTAGGAATTAAACGCCTGCAACGCACCAAGGTAAGTCGGCCATGCCGTCAGAACGGTATCGTTCGGCGAGATGAATAATTTGCCGAGAAAATCCAGCCCCTGCTGCGAGCCGCTGGTTATAAGAATGTTTTCGGGCGTACAGGTGACGCCGAGCTTGCCCATATATTCGGCCAGCCATTGCCGCAGGGGCAGATAGCCTTCGCTGACGGCATATTGCAGCGCCGCCATTGCCTGTGCCTTATCGTCGAGAATGCCCTTGCAGGTCTTGGCAATCAAATCGACCGGGAACAGGTTCGGGTCGGGTATGCCGCCCGCGAACGAGATGATGTCCGGCTGATCGAGGAGCTTGAGCAACTCGCGTATTTCGGAGGCTTTCATCCGCGAGGCGCGGGTGGCGTAATAGTCGGTCCAGTTGGTCATAATTATTTTAGTAGCATATCCGGCTTAAATATCCACTTCCCTCACAAACTTCGCATTTTCCTGAATAAACTGGAAGCGCAATTCGGGCTTACGGCCCATCAGGCTTTCGACCAGCGTTTCGGTTTCCTTGATCTCGCGCAGATTGTCGTTGCCGGGCGAGGCCACCTTGACGCGGAGCAGGGAACGGCGGCGCGGGTCCATCGTGGTTTCGCGCAACTGCGCCGGCATCATTTCGCCGAGGCCTTTAAAGCGGCTGATTTCGACCTTGCCGCGCCCGCTGAAGGTCGTTTTCATCAGCTCGTCCTTATGGGCATCGTCATGGGCATAGATCGTCTGGGTACCCTGGCTGATGCGGTATAGCGGCGGTTGCGCGAGAAATAGGTTTCCGGCGGTAATCAGGCCCGGCATCTCGCGATAGAAAAAGGTCATGAGCAGGGAAGCGATATGGGCGCCGTCGACATCGGCATCGGTCATGATAATAACGCGCTCGTAGCGCAGCTTGGCGATGTTGAATTCGCTGCCGACGCCGCAGCCGAGTGCCTGCGTCAGGTCCATAAGTTCCTGATTGCTGCGCAGCTTGTCGACCGTAGCACTTGCGACGTTGAGGATTTTACCGCGCAAGGGAAGAATGGCCTGTGTCTGGCGGTTACGCGCCTGCTTGGCCGAGCCGCCCGCGGAATCGCCTTCTACCAGAAAAATTTCACTGCCTTGGGCCTGACTTTGCGAACAATCGGCAAGTTTTCCGGGCAGGCGAAGTTTTCGTGTGGCGCTTTTGCGGGCGAGGTCTTTGGCCTGATTGGCGCGCGCGCGTTCTTCGGCCTTGAAAATCAGGTGATCGAGCAGCGTCTTGCTGCCGGCGGAATCCGCGACCAGCCAATGGTCGAAATGGTCTTTGACAACCTGATCAACTAACCGCGTTGCCTCGACCGTCGCCAGTTTTTCCTTGGTCTGGCCCTGAAATTGCGGGTTACGAATGAAAAGCGACAACAGCACAACCGCATCGCTGAAAGCCTCGTCGCCGGTAATGGCCGCCGCGCGGCGGTTACCGATCAATTCGCCGTAAGCCCGTAACCCGCGCAGCAACGCCGACCGCATGCCGCTTTCATGCGTGCCGCCCTGTGGCGTAGGGACAGTATTACAATAGGAGTGGCAGAAACCTTCGCCGTCTTCCGGCCATGTGACAGCCCATTCGATCTTGCCCTGATTGTCGGGCAGATCGACCATGCCCGAGAACATTTGCTTAGTCAGTGTTTCACGGTCTTCCAGCACGGAGGTCAGATAATCGGCAAGACCGCCGGGGAAATGCAGGGTAGCTTCGGCAGGGGTTTTATCGTCGCCCTTCAGCAATGACGGATCGCAGCTCCAGCGGATTTCGACGCCGCGAAACAGATAGGCCTTCGACCGCGCCATGCGGAAAAGAACATCCGGCTTGAATTTGGCTTTGGTGCCGAAAATATCCGTATCGGGACGGAAAATGATCGTGGTGCCGCGCCGGTTGACGGCGCCCGCTTTCTTTAACTTACCTTGTGGAGCGCCGCGGCTGTAGCTCTGGGTATAAAGCTGCTTATCGCGTGCGACTTCGACCATTAGTTCTTCCGACAGGGCATTGACCACCGAGATGCCGACGCCATGCAGGCCGCCGGAGGTTTCATAGACCTTGTTCGAAAATTTTCCCCCGGAATGCAGCGTCGTGAGGATGACTTCCAGCGCCGACTTGCCGGGATATTTGGGGTGGTTATCGACCGGAATGCCGCGACCATTGTCGCGAACTGTAACCTGGTTATCGGTGCCGAGATGGATTTCGATACGGTCGGCGTGTCCCGCCACGGCCTCGTCCATCGAATTGTCGAGGACTTCGGCCACCAGATGATGCATGGCGACTTCGTCCGTGCCGCCGATATACATGCCGGGACGACGACGCACAGGCTCCAGCCCCTCCAGAACCTCGATGTCATGGGCATCGTAGGAGGCGTTTTTTTTCTTGGTATTACTGGGAAACAAATCGGCCATAGACTGCACATCCCGTTATTGGGCTAAGCGCGTGTCTTTAGCATGATTCGGAAGTGGGAATATTGGGATTATTAATTGCCCGGGTGCATTTCCAATTGCTCGATAACCGTCCGCCCGACCAGTCCGGGAGCCCGGTTCGGGCTGCTTTTCGGCGTGTATATCCTTTTCACGGACTCGTCGGCGGCCAGGGAAAGCCCCATTGCCTTGCGTTTTAACTGACGATCGATGGCGCTTTCTATTCGCGCGCATAAACCCACAAATTGCTCTTTATAACTATCGTCAATGGGAAGCCGTTGAATGACCCAGTTGCGCGGCCGTAACTTATCATTGAGGTAGTCATCAGCGGCAGTCCGGTTCTCGAATGTCATGATATCGCGGTCGATGCTCCAGAAATCCCGCGTGTAGGTGCAATATTTTTCTCCATAAAGCCCCAAAGAAACAAGAGCGGTTTGAGCTACTTCGGCTTGCTGGACCTGACTCCTCAATTCAGCCGCTTTTGATATATTTTTCGGATGGGAAAAATGCTGTAATGCGTCAATCAAAAAGGGAACAAAAATCGGATTCCCGCGCCACGTGTTCTGGACGATTTCTTTTTCAGGTGTTCCCGTATCTTCTTCAAGGTCGTGGGCATAGAAAACATAGGCAACAATTTCGGGCAACACTCCCTTGAATGCTTTTGCGGGGCAATTATATCCCCAGATCGCGCTTTCATTGTAGTGTGTGATTTCCAAGACGCCGCTGTAATCGCGCGTTTTATCGCCGACAAGCTTGGCCGCATAATCCTGCAGGGCAAGACCGCTGGGGTTTGTTTTGAGCCAACTTATGTCGGCGTCGGGCGCGAATAAGGATTCGCGGAACGCCCGGTTCACGATGTCTTGAGAAGAAGAAATTTCTGACTTGTCCGAAGGAACTATTGCATTCATAACGAAACTTTCGCGCAGTTATAGAGACCAGACATGGCGCGGCACTTCATTTCTTAATAAAGTCTTAAGTATGGCCGTTGATATGCCATATTTCTGACGCGCAAATAAAGCAAAATCGTCCTTAAAAAAGTTGTGGATAACCCATTCAGAAAACAGGGAAATTCCTACCAAAAAGGGTCATTATCCCCATGTTGATAAGTCAGGAATTACTTTCCCTTCAATACGTTAGGAAACTACATTTAGATGAAAGATCATGTTTATCCACAACATAATGTGTTTTGTAGAATCGATTCGGCTCCCATGGTATGTAAGAAATTCGTTAGCCACAACATCTAGTGGTTGACGTTGTTAGTAAGCAACAACCGTGTTTTAGGGCCGAAATCGGCCTCAAAACAGCCTTCCGGGCGAATTAAACCATTCAAGGGGAGCACAGCGAATCATGAGTTGGACCGAGCAAAAAATCCAGGCCCTTAAGGATATGTGGGGCCACGGCTATAGCGCGAGCGAGATCGCCAAACATCTAGGTGGCCTGACGCGCAACGCCGTCATCGGTAAAGCGCACCGTCTTAAACTGTCGTCTCGGCCTTCGCCGATCAAGCGCGAAGACGAGGGTGCTCCCGGATTTACCGTATCGGGCGAAAGCGTTATGCCGGTCATGAAATCCTCTCGCAAACGGGTCATGCTGCGCCCGTTGCCGGTCGTTCCGACGCCGCCCAGTACCATCAAGCCGTCCAACAAGGATGCGTTCCGTTCTTTCGAAGGCATCAAGCGCACCGAAGGCATCGCGGTAACCAAAGCGG
>JAATFY010000086.1 GCA_015654915.1 Rhodospirillales bacterium | reverse complement strand
TTTGCCGCCAATAAAAAAGCATGGGTGGACTGGCACGCAAGCGTGAGTTTGCCGCCGCGAGTCGCGCCGCTTGTGCCATTTACAAAAGACAACGCGCCGCTGGTCAGCATCTGCATGTGCCATTTCAACCGGCCCCATTACCTGAAAGAAGCGTTGCACAGCGTGATGGAACAGGATTACCCGAACATCGAAGTCGTTCTGGTCGACGATGCCAGCACGAAGCCGGAGGCGCAGAAATACCTGGATACGATCGAGCCGGAATTCCGCGCGCGCGGCTGGCAGCTTATCCGGCAGAAGGACAATCTTTTTCAGGGCGCCACCACCAATAGCGCCGTCCGTCGTGCGCGCGGCGTCTATGTAAAACTGTTCGACGACGACGATATCGCCAAGCCGCACGAAATTTCGACCTTCGTGCGCGTCGCGCAGAAAACCGGCGCGGATATCGTCAGCTGCGCGGCCGAGACGTTCACGGGTCATAAAATACCGGAAGTCGGCGCGCAATTCGGATTATCTTTGCCCGTCGGCGCTTCGCTGGCGGTGGGTTTTTACCAGAACAGCTTCGGCGTCAATAATTCGCTGATCAAGCGCGATGTCTTTCTTGCGCTCGGCGGTTACTGCGAGGAATACGGCTTCGGTCATACCGACTGGGACTTTCATGCCCGCGCCGCCTTCAAGGGTTACCGCGCGGAAGTAGTCCCCGAAGCGCTGTTTCTTTATCGCAAGATGCCGGATGCCATGTCGCGTACGACATCCTATTACGCAAATTCGATGCTTAATTTCCGCACTTTCAGCGGGCATTTTCCGCCGGAATTCCGGCCTATGCTGCTGCTAGCCTACGGTATGGCCAAGGGCGTCGTGCTTTTCCCGAGCGCGGTATTTGACTGGAAACATCCGTCGGCGTCGTGGTGGCTGGTCCGCCAGCGCCTCAAAAAAGCCTGGCTGGCCTTGCGGGGCCGCTTGTAATTACGTCATTCGTTCGGGATCGACCCGCGCGGCGCAGTTCAATATCTTCGAGGCGATATCGTAACCGGTGAAATGCGCGCAGGCATGCCAGCGGCCGATGAAGACGGTCGCCTCGCCGTCGGGGACGGGCATTTTCAGGAAATCCTGCAACTGGTCGTCGAGCGGCCGTGCCCAGTCGAAAAGCTTCAGCGCGATATTTTCCCCATATTCGTCGAGCGGCGCGTTGCGGTAATTCTCGAGCCATGCGTCGGTGTCGCTGACGACAAGGCTCTGGTTGAGAAGGCCGAAGAAAACGCGTTCGTGCACGACATCGCGCCCGTAAGGATTGGTGTTGCCGATGAACCGGCTCTGCCAGTAAAGCTTCCGGACGTCTTCGGCGGGCACGCTCGGACGGAAAACGGCGCGCGCCCCCGTGCGGTCGATGAAATCCCAGCCATTGCCGACGATAACCGCGCCGTCCTGCATTTTCACCCAGTTCACGAAGTCGGCCGCGCGTTTGCGGCGCAGATACATATCCATCCAGTGCGCGCAGCCCCAGAACAGATCGAAATTGGCCGTGTTTTCGTTCCGGTCGACGCCGAAACGGTCGAAAAGTTCCTGCACCAGATCGCAGACCTGGAAATTCGGATTCTGCGCGGCGCGTTCGAGTTGCTGCCATATACCGTCGCGTAAGGGCGCGGGCAGGCCGTTCAATTTCTGCACGCATTCGTCCACGGACTCGCCGGTTTTCAGGTACAGAAGTTTGATCGGGCGGTCGCGGAACGGTATCTGCGACGCGCCGATATCGCTCAATTGATAAGGCATCGTCTCGACGATCTGGTCGGTTTGCAGGTAGCGCCGGTGGATGTCGGCGAAGGATTCGTAGACATAAAGATCGGCGACGTAGCGCGTATTGCTGAAGTGATTGTAGATATTGTAGCAGGGATTATCGATATGCACGCCGACGAAGGGAACGCGGAATTTTTCCCAGATCGTCTGCTTGTCGTTGCCGAGGCGCGAGCCGATGCCCTGCGGCGCGAAGCAGAACAGGACTTCGTTGGAGCGCAAACTTTCTTCCAGCGCTTCCATCGTTCCCGGGGTGGCGAGGTTGAGGACTTCCGTCTCGAAACCTTTGTCGTGCAGCAATTTCGCATACCACAGCGCAAGGCCGTGCAGCGCATTGTAGCCGCTCATGTATGTAAGGCCGATGACACGCCGCGCCATGGCTAACCTTTTTTGGCGGCGTCGAACCAGCGGCGCTCCCACGCATAGGCGTCCGCGATTATCTTCGGGAGATCGTCGTATTGCGGTTTCCAGTTCAGAGTTTTGCGCAGCAACGCCGGATCGGTGATGAGGTAGGCGGGATCGCCCGCGCGGCGGGGTGCCGTATCGACGGGTAAGGTTTTGCCGGTGACGTTTTCGACCGCCTTGACCACTTCGCGCACCGAAAAACCATGGCCGTAGCCGCAATTGATCGTCTGGTTGGCGCCGCCCTGCAAAAGATAATCGAGGCAAAGGACATGCGCGGCGGCAAGATCGCTGACATGGATGTAATCCCGCAGGCAGGTCCCGTCCGGCGTCGCATAGTCGGTACCGAGAATTTGCAAACGGTCGATGCGTCCCATCGCGACATGCAGGGCGCGGCGGATCAGATGCGTGACGAACGGCGAGACCTGCCCGCTGCGTCCGTCCGGATCGGCGCCCGCCACGTTGAAATAACGCAGGATGGAATAACGCAACCCGTGCGCCGCCGCGGCATCCTTCAGCATTATTTCCGTCATCAGTTTCGAGCGGCCATAGGGATTGTTCTGCGAGACAGGATTTGTTTCGGTGATTGGCTTGAGTTCTGGCGGATCGTAAACCGCCGCCGACGATGAAGAAAGAAACGCGCTTATTTTCTGCCGGACGCAGGTTTCGATCAGGGCGCGGCTGACTTCTGTGTTGCGGGCGTAATAGAGGAGCGGGTTCTCGACCGACTCCTCGACGCGCACCTTGCCTGCGCAATGCACGACGAAATCGATCTTGTGACGGGTAAGGGTTTCGGCAACGAGCGCGCCGTCGCTGCAATCACCCTGAATAAAAGTTACATTGTCGGGAACCAGGCTTTTCCGGCCGGTCGAAAGATCGTCGATGACGACCGGCATCCAGCCTGCCGCCTGCAACGCGAGAACGATGTGGCTGCCGATATAGCCGGCGCCGCCGGTGACGAGGACGTTTTTGTTCATGATTTCTCTTTCGGGAGCATGCGGCTTCCGGCGGGCCATGCGGTCTGCATTTTCGTCCATCCCATCGGATCGCCTTTCACCCGCGCGGCCAGAACGCGCCGCGCCGAACCGTCCAGCCCGGCATCGAGCGGCCAGTCCGCCATGCATTCGACTTCAGCAGTTTTGGGATCAACGTGCAACCGCCCCCACAGGCAGCGGCCCAATTCCACCGTCAGTTCGCCGCCCATCTGCCGGTAATAGACGGCGGCGGTATCGATAATCCGCTTTTGCAGATCGCGGATCAGCTCCTGTTGCGCGGCGGTCAGGAAACTCGTGCCGAAAACGGGCGTTCCGTTCGCCTGATAATCCTGAAGCGGGCCTGTGGGTGCCGCCGCGAAAATCTCGATCAGTTCCGGCGTGCGGGCATAGGTCTGCGCCATCCATTCGGGTTCGCCGCGTTCCGCCAGCCAGCCATGCATCAGGCAGCCGGTCTTTTCCGCCCACTGGCTTCCGGCGGTAGTCACAAAATTGAGGCCGGTCATGGCGACGGTGTGGCGCTTGGCGGCAAATACGGCCACCAGCGAGCGCTGGATATTTCCGGCGCTGGCAAAATCCGCCAGCAGGATATGGCTTTGCGGCCCCGCTTTGCATGCGCTTTGCCAGTGCTTAAGGAGCCGGTCGGCCAGCGCGAAGCTGTGGGCGCGGGCCTGATCGAGCGCGCCGGTTTTTTTCCAATCCTCCATCAACGCGTAAACATTGTCCGATGTGACGGGTTTGGATGCGTCGGTGCCGCTGTAACTCTTGCCGAGAAGCTGTTGCATGGCTTGCGCGCGGGTCAAAGGCTGCAGCCGCGTCCGCACCAGCCAGTTCACCAGCGCTTCGTCATCGCCACAGCCGAAAGCCGCCAGCATGCTGAGATTCCGGTTAAGCCAGATTTCATGTGCCGGTATGCCGGACAGGGTTTGCATCAGGCGGCATAGCAGCCGCCCTTCGCGCATTACGCCGAGGAAAAGCGAGTGTTCATGGCGCTTGGTCTGCTGTTCCAGCCAATGCGCGAAACCGGCAAGAACGGGGGCCACGATCCAGACAGCGATGCGGTGCCATGGCGTCGGCAGGTCATGATGCGCCGCGCGCAACTCGTGGACCGCCTCAAGCCCGTCGAGCGGAAGCCCTTCGCGCAGGGCGAAGGCTTTCTCGGCGTCATGCAGGATGTCGGGGGTGTAAGTCATAACCTAGGCGCGTTCGTCCAGAAGGCAGGCCGCGCCCGCCGCGTCGAAACAGCGGATGCCGCATTGCGTGGCGACGGTGTGCCGTTCCTGAAAACTGTCGTCGATCAATACGGCGTTTTTCTCCGGAATGAAATCCGCTTTCAGGACGGCATCGTCGGGTATGTGGATGATGCGGTCGAAGATTTGCGCCAGTCGAAATTTGCCCAGCGTCGCGTCGACGCTGCTCTTGTGCCGCGTCAGAAGGCGAACCGGTATGCCGTGATTGCGGCACTGGAAAATCAGCGCCACGAGGCGCGTGTTCACTTCGCCGCGTACAATGAGGGTGTCGTCCAGATCGACATAGAGCGCCTCGATAGGCTTGTCGTAAATAAACCGGACATCGAGGCTGCGGCCCATCGCCATATCGGCCTCGACGGTGTCGATCTTGAGGTCGTATCCGGCGGCCTCATAAAGGCTGAGCAGGGGAAAATTCGGCCCCGTCACGCGGCTGAGCGCCATGCTGCCCGCCATGCGCGGCGCTACCTCAAGCAGATGAAATTTGCCGGCAGCATCTTCCTTGATCTGGAAAAACCACGCGCCGCGCAGATCGAGACGGCTGGCGATTTTTGCTGCCCATTCTCTGACCGCGGGTAAATTTTCGGTGCGCGTGACAGTGGCAATGCCGTTTTTCGTCCGGATGCGCCGCCGCGCCTGCGCGAACAGGACGCCTTTACCGCGCTGGCTGAAGCAATCGACCGTGTATTCGCGCCCCGGCAGATAATCCATGACGAGTAAATCCTGCTCTGCTGCAAGCGCGTTTTTCAGTTCCGCGCGGTTTTCGATCCGGCGCGCGCGCTGGCTGCCTTGGCCGCGATCCGGCTTGACGAAAACGGGAAAGGGAATATCGGACGCAACCGGCGAATAAAGGCGCGGCACCGGCACTATGTCTTTCAGCGCCTGACAGGTCGCGCGTTTGGAGCGGCATGTCATGCAGACGGAAATATCCGATGTAATAACTTCTGCCGCTATTTCCTCGCGGCGTTCGGCCAGCCATTTGGTAACATCGTCATAAGCCGGAAAAACAGCGTGAATATTCTGCGCGGCAATCAGCGCCTGCAAGCGCGGCAAGCACGATGCGTCGTGAATAGACGGAAGTTCATGCAAACGGCGGAAATGGAAATCGGCGACACTGGCGCCGGGCTGCTGCGCGCCGTGCAAAACGACTTCCTTGCTGTCGCGCAATGCGCGGTGGATTTCGAGTCCGACTTCGCTTGAAGCGGGAAAAACGAGGACATTCCAGGGATAGTTTTTTTTCAAGTCGCAACCGGAAGGATAGAGGGGACTCCAATTGTAGAAGCTTGCTTGAGGCGATCAAGGCCTCATTCGGAATCCGCCGCCGATGATTTTATTCGAAATAATCGCATTGCACCCTTGTAAAATCCGTAAGGAATTATTAACTATAGTAACGTAGACTCAAAACAAGGTTAAAACCCCAAGGCCTTTCGGGGCTTGGGACAGGAGGCTGTAAGATTAGCAAACCTGGCGAAGTATCAGAACCACTCGTTACCCGGTCTGTTTGCGACCCTCTCCCTTATGTACCCCTTATAAACCGCCCGTCAGTGCGCCGTTTTTCGCTAACGCGACACGGGTTTAATCTCATGACAATTCGCAAGTTTACGAGGTTTTCGCGCGGTGCGGGGACCCTTTCCAGCGTCCGGTCTTTCGCCGGACAGAAGCGAGGCAGGGATGGCAAAGCGGCGTCATTATGAATTTTCAAATCGCAATGACAAGTCACATAATGTCGAGCCTTTCTATACGTCAAATTCTCCCTGGGACCCGCTGAACCAGCCCGCTTTCGATCGCCGCGATCAGAGCTATGTCCGCAAAATCAAACCGCAAAACGCCAATCAGGAAACGCTGCTCGCCGCGATGGCCAAGCATAATCTGGTCGTCGCCGCCGGTCCCGCCGGTACCGGTAAAACCTATCTGGCCATAAGCGCCGCCGTCGAAGCGCTCGAAGCCGGACGTGTCGATCGCATCGTCCTGTCGCGCCCCGCTGTTGAAGCCGGCGAGACCATCGGCTTTCTGCCCGGCGATATGCATGAAAAAATGGCGCCGTTCCTGCGGCCGCTTTATGACGCGCTCAACGACCGCATGGGCAGCAAGCGCCTGAAGCAGCATTTGCAGGACGGCACGATTGAGATTGCGCCGATCGGCTTCATGCGCGGCCGCACTCTGAACAACGCTTTTGTCGTGATCGA
>JAATFY010000075.1 GCA_015654915.1 Rhodospirillales bacterium | reverse complement strand
ATTCCCCGCATTGACACGGCCATCGTTACGCTCAATCAATATCTGGCCGAGCGCGGCCAGCCCATCCCGCCGCGCGAAGAACCCGCCAGCTAGCCAAGGATTTGACCATGCCGTTTTTCCGCAAGAAACCCATTGAAACCCGACTGGTTGGGCCCAACCTTGTGGCGGCGTTCCATAACGCCAATCCGCCGCTGGTGTGGAAGTTCGACCTCGACCGCAACCACAGCTTCACTGTTGCCCTGCAGGGCGAAGATGGCGACTGGGAGCTTGGCATCACTTCCCCTAAGGGCGAATTTTATCCGGTCGCGCATTTTCTCGTGCGCGAGAACGCCGAAGAGGCGTTGGCGAGCGTGCAAAAAATCCTGATGAAGAAAAGATGCTCGAAAGTGTGGAGTGTGATCCGGTTTCTTTTGATCCTTATTGTCGTCGCCGGCCTGCTGCTCGTCGCCGGCGGTTACCTGATGGCTACCGGCTTTTCGCGGATGGGTTTTCTGATGCCGTCGCTGTCGGCCGGATCGCCGCCCGCGGCCCCGTCTGCCATGATTCCCTCGGGCGTTCCGGTGCCGGCAGATCAGTTTTTGCAGGCCCCGCGCTAAGGATTTGGCGGCGTTAACGAAAACGCAACCATCGGCGGGAAAGACTTGTTAGAAAGAATGTGATATAGTGTCGCTACGTGGGCGCTGTTACGATCTTCCGCATTTTCGAAGGTGACGAATGCCTCTGTTGCTTCAAAAACATCGTGTCCCCCATCGCAGTCTTTTGCGCGATGTGCGTCCGGCGTCGCAGCGGGTTGCCGAGACGCTTGAAAACCAGATTGTCGTCAGCGCCGTCGCCTTTATCGCCTGCCTCGTCTTTCTGGTGACGCTCTCCAAATTTGCGGCCTATGGCGATGTCCTGGCTCTCTGTACCGGGCTTTATTTCTGGTGGGCATTCAAGCGGCCCTTCAAGCTGGCGCTGAAATTTCCCAAATACGCCAACCTGCCCGATCCCAACAACACGCCGCCCGGCCGCGCCGGCCCGGGAAAATCCGAGGGCATCCTTTATCTCGGCGTCGTCGGCGAGCCGGAAGAAACCACCTTCGGCCAGGAATTATGGCTGACCAACAACGACGCCCGCACCCATATTCTTTATCTCGGCACTACCGGATCGGGTAAAACCGAAGGGCTGAAGGGACTCGTGACCAACGCTTTGTCGTGGGGTTCGGGCTACGTCTATGTCGACGGTAAAGCCGACACCGATTTGTGGGCATCGCTTTACGCTGTCGCCCGCCGCTTCGGGCGCGACGACGATCTGTTCGTGCTCAATTACATGACCGGCAACTCGGACGACGGCTCTTTGTCCAACAGCATGAACCCGTTCTCGAACGGCTCAAGCTCCTACCTCGCCAATATGATCACCAACTTCATGCCGGATGCCGGCGGCGACAACGCGATGTGGAAAGAACGCGCCGTGGCGTTGATGTTCGCTTTGATGCCCGCGCTGGTTTACAAGCGCGACCATCAGGGGCTTTTGCTCGATATCGGCGTCGTCCGCGACCATATCGAAATGCAGCCGATCATCCGTCTCTCGCGCGACGCCACCATGCCGGAGCGCGTCACCCACGCGCTTGAAGGTTATCTCCATACGCTGCCGGGCTTTGTCGATGCCGCGTTCGACGACGAGGGCAACGAACGCCCGCCGTCGCCCGACCAGCCGATGTACGATTTGCAGGTGGCGCGGCAACAACACGGCTACCTGTCGATGCAATTCACGCGTTCCCTGCAGATGCTGGCCGACGAATACGGCTACATCTTCAAGGCGCAATTGGCCGATATCGACATGCTCGACGTCGTGCTCAACCGCCGCATCCTGATCACGCTTATTCCGGCGCTGGAAAAATCCGGCGACGAAGCGGCCAACCTCGGCAAGATCGTCGCCGCCACGCTCAAGGGCATGATGGGCATGACGCTCGGAAACTCGGTCGAAGGCGGCTGGGAAGACACCATCGGCAGCAAGCAAACACGCTCAAGCTCCTCCTTCATGACGGTGTTCGACGAAGTGGGATACTATACCGCGCAAGGCATGGCGGTGATGGCGGCGCAGGCCCGTTCGCTCGGCTTCTCGCTGGTCTTCTCGTCGCAGGATTTGCCGGCCATGGAAAAACGCGTCAAGCAGGAAGCCAAATCCATCGTCGGCAATTGCAACCTGAAACTGTATGGACGTATCGAAGATCCGACCGACACGACGGACTTCATCGTCAAGCATACGCAAAACGACTATGTGATGGAAACCACCAGCATGAAAGCGCCGACCTCGACCGTCTCGAGCCTGTTCCTCTCGGTGCCGTTCTACGACGACCGCAGCGCCAAGATCGAAAAGCGCATCAAGTTCGACATGGACCATCTGAAAATGCAGCGCGAAGGCGAGGTGCATTACACCTACGCCGAACTGTTCGGTCGCGCGCGCATGTTCTTCGTCGATCCCGGCAAAGTGAAGGCTTTGCGCGTGCAGCGCCTGTTGCCGGTGCCCGGCACCACCTCCTCGACCGCGGCGCGCGAGCGCACGATGAACGAGCTTGTGGCGCGGCTGAAAGATCCCGAATGGACGGCGGCGGGAGCCGTGGGCGCCACGGCGGCGACGCCCGAAATAACTGCTATCGTCAAAGGCGCGGCGCTCGCCAGGCAACCGATGGAAGCCGGTATATTGGCGGTGGCCTCGCTCAAGGACATGGCGCCAAGCAAAGCGCCGGCTGCTGATGCCGATGCGGCGAAGGGGCCGGGCAAAGCCCTGCCGGCGCCCGCAGGCGCCAAACCGGCAGGCAGCGACGGCGCGGTTGCGATGGCGCGGGCACCCTTGGGCATTCCCGAAATATCGCCGGCGGAAAAAGCCAGTATGCGCGCGGGATTGCCGCCGCTTTACGAAGGCGACCAGTACGCCATCAGCGAAATCGAACGCACGGCACAACCGGCCGCGACGCCGGCGGCAGCCGGAGCGCCGCCAAGCGCCGCGCGGAATGTCGCCGGCGGCTTTATGGGCACCGACGCCGATCTGGCGGTCGTCACGCCGGTGGACGGCGGCGACGGCGCGGATGTCATGGATGTCAAACTGCCCGACGATATCCTCGCCATTCTCGAGCAATCGGCGAAGAAGCTCAACCAGGGCCTCGCCGGAAAATCCGAAGGCCGGTAACGGCGAAATGAGACGGTACCAGCCCCTCTGTCCTCTGCCGTTCGAATCTGATACCTCTCTCTCCCATGAAAATCATGCACATCATGGCCGGCCGCGGTCTGGGCGGCGCGGAGACTTATTCCACGGACGTGATGCTGAGCCTGCACCGCGCGGGCATTTCCCAGCGCATCGTGATGTCGAAGAAAGCGCCGCGCTACGCCGAGTTAAAGGCCGCCGGTTTGCGCATGGCGCCGTGGGTTCTGGCCGTGCCGTTCCGGCCTTTGCAGCGGCTTCTGCTGCGCATCCTCATCGCGTTCGACAAGCCCACGATCATCCATTGCTGGATGCGCCGCGCCGCCAGCCTTGTGCCGAAACGTAAAATCCCGGTCATCGGCTGGTTTGGCGGTTATTACGAGCCGCGCCATTTCAAACGCTGTTCGCATTTCGTCGGCGTGACGAAAGACATCGTCGCGCATATGGTCAAAAACGGCGTGCCCGAAAATCGCGCGCATTTTATTCCCACATTTCCCGATATCGCCGCCATGCCGCCGGTCGATCGCCTCACGCTCGCTACCCCGCGCGATGCCAAAGTTTTATTGGCCCTGTCGCGGCTGCATCCGAAAAAAGGCCTCGATACATTGCTGGCGGCACTCAAGGATTTGCCGGACTGTTTTGTTTGGCTGGCGGGCGATGGTCCCTTGCGGCGCGAGCTGGAAAATCTGGCCAGGGAGCTCGGCGTTATCGACCGCGTGCGTTTCCTCGGCTGGCGCACCGATCGCGCTGCCTTGCTGCGCGGAGCCAATATCTGCGTTCTGCCGTCGCGGTATGAACCTTTCGGCACCGTCATTCTCGAAGCCTGGGCGGCGGGAACGCCTTTGGTGGCGTGCCGCAGCGCGGGGCCTTCCGCGCATATCGAGGACGGCGTGAACGGCATGCTGGTACCGATTGACGACGCGCCCGCGCTTGCCGCCGCCATCCGCCGCGTCATGGAGGACGAGGATTTGCGCCGCCGCATGGTTGCGCAGGGCTACGCCGCCTATATCAAGACCTACACGCGCGAAGCCGTGACGCAGCAATGGATCCGTTTCTATCAGGGGCTGGCCGCATGAGTTCGTGTTTTTTCTCCAACGCCGTTCTTCCGTCGTTTGCGCTGGCCCTCTATGTCGTCGCGGCGACGGCGGGCGCTTTTCTCGGCGGTTTGTGGGCGGCGCTCGGCATCGGCGGCGCGCTGCTGCTTTTCGTCGGCTTCTGGGCCGTCGATAAAAAAATGCCGTTGCCGCAGACGGATTTCGCCTTTCTGGCGTTCGGCACGCTGTGGGTTGCGGCCATCCTGAATTTCCAATCGTCACAGCCGGATATCTCATGGAGCGAATGGGTGAGGCTTTTAAGCGTTCTCATTCCGCTGCTTCTTTTTTCAAACCCGTCCATTGAAGCCCGGGCTTTCCACAAAGCCTTCGTCCCGGTTGTGCTGATTGCCGCCATGGCAGGCGCGCTGGCGCTCGGGCTTGAACTGTCGCTCGGCGCGCCGCTCCTGAAGGAAGTCGAGGGCCTGCCGAACGTGGCCTTGACGCAATATAATCGTGGCCTTTCCTACCTCATTCTTCTGGCTTTTCCGCTAATGGCGGGCCTGCGTGGCGGTTTTCCGCCCCTATCGCCGCAGAAAAGGGCGGTCGTGATTGCGGCCTTTATTCTCGCACTCCTTATTCCTGCCGGCCTGACGGAATCGCGGGCGGCAAAACTGGCGCTGGTTCTCGCGCTGGCGGCGACCGTCATCGCGTATTTTTGGCCGGTACTGACGCGGCGCCTTCTGGCCATCGTGCCGTTTTTATGCCTCGGCTGGCCGCTGGCGGCGCAGAAGGTTTTCCTTCTCCATCAGGACTGGGTCACGCGTTTACCGAATTCGTGGCGCGCGCGGATGGAGATTTGGGATTACATGTCCTACCGCATCATGGAACGGCCCTTGCTCGGCTGGGGACTCGGCACGGCGCACACTTTGCCGTTTCAGGAACCGCATGGGTCGCAATATGTTTTCGTCGATATGGCCGTGGCGCATCCGCATAACGTCGTCATGCAGTTATGGGTGGAGCTTGGCCTGCCCGGCCTCGCGCTCGGGCTTATCTTCGCGCTGCTGACCTTGCGGAAAGCCGGACAGCTTGACGCCAAGCTGGCGCCGTTTGCGATCGGCGCGTGGGTAGCGGCTTTATGCCTCAGCCTTGTGGCCTATAATTTCTGGACGGATTCGCTGTGGGCGGCGTTCGCAATGACGGGCTTCGCTTTCGCAATGCTGGAAAAAAACCGCCCCGTACCTGCGTGAATTTTGCCTGCGTAAATTACTGGGCGGCGGTGCCGGTATCTTCCCAGGCCACGGCCATATCGGCGCTGGCGTAAAAAGCCAGCCTGAAAGGCTCTTTCTTGTCGATCTGGCCGATCAGGGCCTCGCGCTGCGTCAAACGCATGATCGCGGCGAAATCTTCCGCCGGATCGACGCCGTGCGTGCTTTGCATGTGATGCAACGAAAAGCCGAGCGTCGGCCGTTGCACGATAAAACGCGGCTTGTTGTCGCCCGGATCGACGCCCGCGCCGATGATGCCGAAACCTTCGCGCAGGAACAGTTCCCAGCTACGCACATTGTCGACCGATATCTGCGCGAACACATGGTCGGCGCCGTGCGCCAGCGGCGAATTGACGGCGGCTTCCAGCATGTGCTGCGACAGCTCATTACCGCGCCAGTCCGGATGCACCGCCATGCTTTTGGCGATCACGACCTGATCGTGATGTCCGGCGTGGTGAAATTCGATTTCGTTACGGGTCAGTTTCTGCCGGTCGATCATCTGATCGAGCGTCAAGGGGCCCATCAGCGCCATCTGTGAAAGCAACTTTCCTTCGGCGCGGATGCCGATCATGAGGCCGGTTTTTCCTTCCAGCAGGTCGCGGAAATAGGATTCTGGCTGCGGCAGCACGAACATCTTGTGCCCTTCGGGCAGTGCCGCGCGGGTGTGTTCCTGCAATTCCAGAACGGCAGCCAGATCCTGCGGCCCGAGAATTTCGATCAGCGCGGTTTCGCCCGCTTTCGGCAATTTGAATTCCTTGATCATTCGTATGTACCGCAATCCCCGCGTTAAAGTTAGGCCCTGCCGTTTTTTATGGTTAAAGGCAGCATGCCGGTTAAGAGAGTTTAACCGATGGAAACCGAAAGTAAAAAAGCTTTTTATGGTTAACCAGCGCGGAAAAGCCGGTTTCACAAGGTTTTATGGGCGGTTTATGCAGCGCTATTGTTGAAGTTAGCTTTCAGCGCGCAGCAGTTTGACAACACGTTCCCGGTGAGAGCGTTCCCGGGGAGTGGCGTGATCATAGGCTGTTTTTCCATGGCCGTCTGTGGCGAGCTTGTTAACTTTATGGACGGTCACAAGCTGGCTCACCATCGCAAATTGAATTTCTTCGGAGGGCATACCAAAATCCCTGTTCGCTCCCGCAGCCATGAGAATAGTTATGCCGTGGATGTTCGGTGTGTTCCCGTCAATCCCCGGTATGGAAAGATACGCATCAAGCAGGAAAATGTTGCCGTTGCACGCAGCGTTCGTTGCAACATGGGCCGCATGATTTTCACCAATGGTGAGCACAAGCGCGGCGGCGGCATGAAAATTTTTTCTGTCCAGTGCCCTTTCAAGCATAAGCGCGAGAGCATGTCTGTCTTCCTGTGACTGAACGATGCTTGGAAGGGCGGTCGTCAGATCAACATCCGGACGAAGAGTAAAAGCCATAATAAATTCCTTTCGCGATATGCCGTGCGGTTAATTATTCCCTGAGAATTAAGTACGCCGACTATAACCCCCGCACACGCGGCGCATCCAGCGCTTTTTTTGGTTTCAGGCCGCCTTTAGAGTTACCTTTTTTGGGTAGAATCCGGCGGTTAAGGTTATGGTAGCAAAGCCTGCGGGCTGTAGGAGAGGAGCGCGGATCCTACATCCTGAATTCGTCGCCGAGATAGACGCGGCGGACGTCGGCATGCTCGACGATTTCCTTCGGCTTGCCAGTCATCAACACGCGCCCGTCATGAATGATGTAGGCGCGATCAACAATTTCTAAAGTGGCGCGAACATTATGATCGGTAATCAGGACGCCGATGCCGCGATCACGCAAAGGTACGACCAGATCACGAATATCGCCAAGCGCGATCGGATCAATACCGGCGAAAGGTTCGTCCAGCAGCACGAAGTGCGGTTGCGATGCGAGGGCGCGGGCGT
>JAATFY010000136.1 GCA_015654915.1 Rhodospirillales bacterium | reverse complement strand
CACTGCGGGAAGAGTTGCTGAAGTTCGACGGCTGCGCTTTGCGCCATACCACCATGAACCTTGTTTTTGCCGACGGCAATCCTTCCGCTTCCATAATGTTTATCGGCGAGGCCCCCGGCGAAGACGAAGACCGGCAGGGCAAACCCTTCGTCGGGGTCAGCGGCAAATTGCTCGACCGGATGCTGGTGCCTGCGGGGCTCGACCGCGGCAACATCTATATAAGCAACATCCTGTTCTGGCGTCCTCCCGGCAACCGCTCGCCGACCGACGCCGAGATCGCGTCCTGCCTGCCCTTCGCCGAACGCCACATCGCGCTGATCAAGCCCAAGCTGCTGGTTTTATTGGGCGGCGTCGCGGCCAAGAGCCTACTTCGCACCAAGGAAGGCATCACCCGCCTGCGCGGGCGCTGGGTCGATTATACGCCGCCGCTCGGCAGCGACCTGATTGAGCCCATTCCTTGCCTGCCGATTTACCACCCGGCATACCTGCTGCGTCAGCCGGGTGCGAAGCGTCAAGCGTGGAACGACATTTTGCTGTTGATAAAACGCGCCAAAGCAACTAACGCGCTGAAAAACAAAGAATAAATTTTGTTAACCAAGTTCTTATGATCAATTTGCTTGCCGAAAGCAAATGGAACCCCTAACACCCCCATCTATGGGACCAAGAAACATTTCGACTCATGCGGCCTCGCGCCTGCCACGATTGCTGGCGACCGCTTTTATTTGTTTGACCTTCGGCGCCAATACTCATGTCGGCGCGGCGAATACTATGCCCGCGCTTCACGATGCGCATGCCGCGCGTGGCGTTGCCTATGCCGCGCAGCCACCATTGCCGCCCGGCGATATTGCCAAGAACATGCAAGTTCTTTCCCCCAAAGATGCCGATCTGTACCGCGCGGCGTTTGCGGCGCAGGCCAAAGGCGACTGGAAGAGCGCCGACATCGCTATCGCCAATCTCAATGACCGCCGGCTGATGGGGCATGTTCTGGCCGACCGGCTCGAGCGCCGTCCGGCCTCGGCCGCCGAATTGCGCGAATGGCTTGCTTCCTACGGCAACCTGCCGGAAGCGCCGGATTTATACGATCAGGCGCGGCATCTGCCCGCCGCCAAAGGGGTCAAATTCGTCCGGCCGACCCTAGGCGACGCCTGGACCGGCAGCAACAGCTACGGCACCTCGTTCGGTTTCAAGATCGAAACCGATGCGGCCCCCAAAACCGCTAAAGGCTGCTGCACGGGCGAAATCAACCGTGCCCTGCGGAAAGGCGATCCGTTCGCCGCCAAGGTCCTGCTCGAAAGCGAAGAGAAGCGCCGCGCGATACCGGCGGCCGAGCTGGCCGATCTCGAGGCTCGCATCGCCACCGGCTTTTTCTATCAGGGCGAAACCGAACGCGCCCGCCGCCTCGCCGGCGAAGCCGCCCGCAGCCAAAATCCTTTAGCCCTCTGGATCGGCGGACTTGCGGCATGGAAACAGGATGATGTCGGCGAAGCGGGACAGGCTTTCGCCAAACTGGCCGCCCTGCCCGGCCTTTCACCGTGGGACCGCAGCGCCGCCGCTTTCTGGGCTTACCGCGCGATGCAGCATGCGGGCGAAAACACGCAGGCGCGTTACTGGCTTGAACAGGCCGCCGACCAGCCGCGCAGCTTTTACGGATTCCTCGCCGCCCATCTGCTCGACCGCGACGCCGTGCGCTCATGGCAATTGCCGGAAGCCAACACCAAGAACATGGGCCTGCTAGCCAGCCGTCCCGCCGGATGGCGCGCGCTGGCGCTGTTGCAGATCGGCCAGAACGATCTCGCCGAAAGCGAACTGCATCATTTGAATCCGCAGGGACGGCATGAATTGCAGGAAGCCATGATGGCGGTGGCCGAGAAAGCCCGCATGCCGTCGCTGGCACTGCAACTCGGCGGCATCGCCACCAACGACAGCGGCACCCATTACGACGCCGCGCTTTATCCGGTACCGCCGTGGCAGCCGGAACAGGGTTTCCAGATCGACCGCGCCTTGCTGTACGCCCTGATCCGCCATGAATCGCAGTTCGATCCGCTGGCCGTCAGCGGCCGCGGCGCCTGCGGGCTGATGCAGCTGATGCCCGCGACCGCGAATTTGATGGCCGGCGGCGACGTCACCATCGACGACTGCTCGGGCCGTTTGCTGAACCCGTCTTACAATATGGGGCTCGGCCAGAAATACGTCCGGCATTTGGCCAGCCAGCCGATGATCGGCGATAATCTGCTGCTGCTGCTCGCCGCCTACAACAGCGGCCCGTCCAAACTGTCGCGCTGGATGGATGACGATACGCGCAACGATCCGCTACTGTTCGTCGAAAGCCTTCCGGTGCGCGAAACGCGCGATTACATCCAGCAGGTCTTGACCTATTACTGGAATTACCGCGCGCGGCTTGCCGAGCCCGAAACATCCCTGACCCAACTGGCGCACGGCGAATGGCCGCACTACGCGCTGCGCGACGAAACGCCGCTGCAGATGCATATCAAACAGGCGCAGGCCGGCGGCTTCGAAGTGGCGAGCAGCCAGAAATAGTTTTTCTTAGCCGGGGAGAAATATCATGAGCGACAAGACCGTAATGCATCACATCGACGAGCTGGCGCGCGAAGAACATGAATTGTTCGAGCGCGAGTCGCACGGCAAGGCGACAAACGCCGATCAGGAACGGCTGCGGCAGCTTGAGACCCTGCTCGACCAGTGCTGGGATCTGCTGCGCCAGCGCCGCGCCAGACGCGAGTTCGGCCAGAACCCCGAAGAGGCCGCCATGCGCGACCCGAAAACCGTCAAGGGATATAGCGGCTGAAGACCGAGGAAACTATTTGACGGAAGCGTTTTCCAGCGCGCGGCGGCGCCTGAATTCCGCGTAATAGCCCACAGCCGCCGAAGAAACGAGAAGCGCAGGAACGCCTGTGGGAGCCACGCTGCTTAACGCCTGAATGTTTTTCATAATTTCACCGGCGTTCTGCGCGAACTCCACAAGAGTGGCTCCGTCGAGAGCAACGGCCGCGGCTCCGAAAACGACAGCGCCGTATTTGACGCTGCGTGTGATTTGCTTTTCTCCGTCATCGAAATAAGAAGACGCCCCAGGCAGGCTCGCCTGACGCCGGCGGCGGAGCACGTCGTCCACCGTTACGGCCCCCGCCGTCAGAAAACCGGCGTCGCACGCGTATAAAGAATTATGGGAGGCGACTTGGACGGCCATGCCGATAATAATTCCGCAAACGACGCCCTTAAGAATCCCCCACGTCGCGCGCACGCTGTCTTTTTTCGCAAGCGGTGATCGACCCGGCATTTTAAAATCCTTTCGCGTGTTGCGCGGATAATAACCGCGCCGCAGAACGCTAGCACCCCGCCGGCAGCATGGGAACGGGCGGCTTATAAAAAATTCATCCGGAAATGCGAAACCGCCGCGCGGCTGTTAACCATAAAAATCGGTTTTCCTTGAGGTTATAGTGGAATTGACAGCTCTTAACTCCCTGTGCCACCCTGCAAAAAAATTTGTGAGATTATTATGTTGGAATATTCATTTGATCATCGGATAAACGAGGAAGAGGCCGCGCGTTTTTTCGACAACGCCTTCGCCGAATCTCTGACATACGCCCTTGCATCTTGCGCTATGAGTGCGGAAGAGACAAAGAAGCTTTGGTCGCCCGTTCCAAGCCAGGCACTGATTTTTGGCGAAAGTGTCTATCGTGACCAGCCGACTCAGCGGGACCAACTCGCGGCTATCCGCGATCACATCGAGCAAAGCGGCTTATTTGAAGATATCGCTCAAGCGAACGAAGCGCCGTTTCATCCAAACGCCAGAAGTGCCGCCGCGCTTGCCTTATATAAAACCGGAAATTATGTCATTGGCACCAAGAGTGGAAAGACGTTTCTGTTTCTGACATACGCCGACAAAGCGGTATCGCCGCAAGAATATATCGCAAACACGGCAGGGTTAAGTGCCGGTCTGATTCAAAACCGCTGTCCCGGCCTGACCGTTTTGCATAATATCGATCTGGCATCGCGGATTCCCGTCGAAGCGCATAGGCGTGCGCTTGCCTGCATCACTGAGCGCATTCCGGCCATAGCGAACATAATTGCGGAAAGGAAAAAACTGTCTGACTGGAAGAAAGCGGAACTTGCTACCTCCCTCCTTGCGCAAATGCAGTCGAGGCTGGGGAAATTATCGAGTGTTATTAACACCCACTTCATCAACGCGATTCTCGACTGCCGCGTAACGCTTGGCGATAACGTGCCCCAGATATTCGTCGATGCCGTCACGTATCGCGCCTTCACAAAAGGCCAGGGACTTAGCGCCCTTGGCGGAATGTTTGCGGGACTGTTCGAAATGGGTTCTGAATTGCTTCGGGAACAGGTTGCGGTTTATCAGGTGGGTATGCAAAATGCGCCTGTTGCAGTCGTGGCGACTGCAAAACTGCTAAAAATGTACGGAGAAAATGCTCGCCATCTGCTCGGACAAGTGAGGCCGAAGCCAGAAGAACTCGATCCGGGTCATGCGGAAGTGGTTGGACAGTTAAGACCCGCAGACGCCGATAGACCGGAAGTCAAAACCTATCTGCGGGCGCTGAAGGAGGCGGAAAATCCGGGCATATTGCGGGACCCTTACAAGGTGGTACCTCATATATTCGACATGATAGACAGAACCCTGCAAGAACCGGAATCATCCGTCGAACTCACGAATATCGTATACAAAGCCGTTGCCGGACGGCTGCAGGGCACCGAATACAAAGCCCTTGTCCCGGACGAGCAACAGGATCCGGCGAAACTTATTGTCGCCCTTCAAATGGCGTTTTGCATGCGCTATCTGGAGAGCGTTTGGTCACTTATGCCGGAGCAGTTTCCGAACATGGCACCCCTGCGCGGACAAAACGCCGATCAACGTCTCATGGATTTGAGTCTGAAATTCAGGGGAATCTCGGCGCCGACCTCAACGATGCAGTAGAAAAAAGCCTACGTTTTGTTCCCTTTTTGTTCTTTACAAAACCGGCCTTATCCCTTACGTTGCGGGGCATGGACATTGAGCTTCCACCACAGGCAAAAAAAGGGCGGGGCGCGGTCAGCACGCCGATGGGGCGGT
Organism: Rhodospirillales bacterium; assembly: GCA_015654915.1. Taxonomy (GTDB): domain Bacteria; phylum Pseudomonadota; class Alphaproteobacteria; order UBA9219; family UBA9219; genus JAATFY01. The sequence goes on along the minus strand of JAATFY010000136.1, from coordinate 3,549 downwards.
TCGAGCGTTACGCCACCCGCGCCGTCGACGACGGCTGGTCCGGCTACGCTAAAGCTTCGCCGGACAGGCAAGCCGGGCAAAGTCCTCAGGATGAAAGCGAAACCTCGCGGCCCGGGCCGGACGAATTCGAACATAAATTCAAAACCAACCTGCATATCGATACCAGCCGCAGCGTCATCAACGAAATCGACTCGCCCGACCTTTACCAGATGCGCTCGATCAATCCTTACCGCGGCTGCGAGCACGGCTGCATCTACTGCTTCGCGCGGCCGTCGCATGGTTTTCTCGGCTATTCCTCCGGCCTCGATTTCGAAAGCGAGATTTTCTACAAGCCCGACGCGCCGGAGATTTTGCGCAAGGAACTGGCGGCGAAGAATTACGCGGTGAAGCCGATCACGCTCGGCAGCAACACGGATTGCTACCAGCCGGTCGAGCGCGAATTGAAGCTGACGCGGCGTATTCTCGAAGTTCTTGCGGAATGCAGGCACCCCGTCGCTATCATCACCAAATCGGCGCTGGTGACGCGCGATATCGATTTGCTGGCGCCCATGGCGGCGCAGGGTCTGGCCAATGTTTATGTGTCGCTGACGACGCTCGATCCCGAACTGGCGCGCCTGATGGAACCGCGCGCGGCGGCGCCTTACCGGCGCCTCGCCACCATGAAAAAGCTGGCGGATGCGGGCATTCCCGTCACCGCCATGACGGCGCCGCTTATTCCCGCGCTTAACGATATGGAAGTGGAAAAATTGCTGGGGGCCGCCTATGAGGCCGGCGCCCGCGAAGCGCATTACGGTCTGGTCAAGCTGCCGTACGAGGTAAAAGATTTGTTCAAGGAGTGGCTGGAAACGCACCGGCCCGAACGCGCGGCGCATGTGCTGTCGATGATCCGCCAGACACGCGGCGGCAAACTCTATGATGCCGATTACAGCCAGCGCAGCCGCGGCACCGGCGTCTATGCCGAACTGATGGCGCGGCGTTTCAAACTGGCGCGGAAACGCATCGGCTATAATCTTGAACACAAGGATCTGCGTTGCGACCTGTTCCGGCCGCCGGAGCGGAATGGACAGATAGAACTTTTCCGGTAATTTTGTAGGTTTATCTTTTAATCACCCTCCCCCTGCGGGAGGGTCGAATTTGCGCGGCAAATTCGGGGAGGGGTGTATAACGACTCTGACCCCTCACCTGCAAAAACTAAGGACTTACTGCGTAAGTCCAAGTTTTTGCTTCCTCTCCCGCAAGGGGAGAGGGGCTTATATTTTAGGGTTCCTGTTCGAATGACACACCACCGGTAGCTGTGGCCGCCCCGCCACGGCTTATTACGAAACAGATGGGCAGTTTATGCCGGTCCGGAACGTATTGATTCACAACCACTTTCGGAAAGACGGCGCGCATCGTATGCGTGCGCGATGATAGCAATTTGCGGCCTTTTTAGGTATGATTGAAAGTGAAGGTAAGGTTTTCATGGCACCGTTATTTTCCAGTTTTTCTTTTCCTGCCGCCGCACTTCTGATTGCGGTTTTATCCATTTGCGTGCCTACCTCCGCCCGCGCCGACACTTCCAGCGCCATGTCATCGCCGCGCGTGTTGCAGGAAGCGCTGGCGACCCGCGATCATCTGAACATCTATAGCGGCAAGGCCGATATGGGCCTCAATATCTCCGGCGGGTTGTTTTCCGGACGCGCCTCCGGCATCGACCCCAGCCTCACCAATTACATGCACGAGCAAATCAGCAACGATTTCAGCGCCGACCGCACGGCGGAACTTGAAGGCGACCAGCGCGTTTACGCGTTACTTATCGACGGCAGCTACGATTTCAATTACGACCTCGGCACCGGCCTGCCGTTGCATCCCTACATGACCGGCGGCATGGGCATGGCGATGTACGACCATACCACCGCACCTTCGGCCAGCGCGGTGGCGATGCAGGGCGGCTCGATGGTGCCGCTGTTCCGCATCGGCGGCGGCGTGACCTATCGCCTCGGCGAACAATGGAACATGTCGCTGGATTACAAAGCGGGCTTTTCGGGCAGCGGTTTGTCGGGCGGCAACGACCAGCTTTTCACCGGCCGCGGCAACCAGCCGGTCGATCTGCAAGTCCTCAATATGGGCATGCATTATCAGTTCTGATCGCCTAAACTTTCCTTCATGACATCACCCGCCCTGCCCGCCTGGCATCCCGAGCGCTTTAATCGGCGTAAGCCTTACCTGGATATCCGCCAGCGCGTGATAAGCGCGATACGGACTTACTTCGCCGCCAAAAATTTCGCCGAAGTGGAAACGCCCGCGCTGCAAATCTCCCCCGGCAATGAAGTGCATCTGCAAGCCTTTAAGACCGAGTTGCGCGATCCGCATGGCGGCGCGCCCCAGCCGCTTTACCTGCATACCAGCCCAGAATTCGCGATGAAGAAACTGCTGGTGGCGGGCGTGCCGAAACTTTACCAGCTCGCGCATGCCTTCCGGAACGCCGAAAGGTCGTCACGGCATCATCCGGAATTTACCATGCTGGAATGGTATCGCGCCGGTGCCGATACGAACGCCATCATGCAGGATTGCGTCGCACTGGTACGCACCGCCGCCACCGCTGCCGGACGCAAAACATTTACGGCGAACGGCTTGAGTTGCGATCCGTTCAAAGAATGGGAAAACCTGACGGTGCCAGAAGCGTTTCGCCGTTACGCGGATATTGATCTGCTGGCGACTGCGCCAGACCCGCAAGCGCCGGATGGTGCGTTGCTGGCCAAAGAAGTCCAGCGTATCGGCGTGCGCTTGGCGAAGGGCGACGGCTGGGACGATCTGTTTTTCCGCGTCATGGCGGAAAAAATCGAGCCGCACCTCGGCAAAGACCGTCCGGTTTTCCTGTGCGATTATCCCGTCAGCATGGCGGCGCTGGCCAAACCCAAAGCCGATGACCCGCAGCTTGCCGAGCGTTTCGAGCTTTACATCTGCGGCATCGAGCTCGCCAACGCGTTCGGTGAACTGACCGATGCCCATGAGCAGGCGCGGCGTTTCAAAGCCGATATGGATCTGAAAGAAAAACTCCATGGCGAACGGCATCCGGTGGACGAGGATTTCCTTGCCGCGCTGCGTTTCGGCATGCCGGAAAGCGCCGGTATCGCGCTCGGCGTCGACCGTCTGGTCATGCTGTGCGCGGGTACCGACAATATCGAGGACGTCTTGTGGATGCCGGTGGCGCAAAAGTAGGGATCAGGGGTCGGAGATCGGGGTTCAGAGTTATGGCTTTTGCTCTTTTATCGAATTAATATTCCGATCCCTGATCCCCGACCCCCAGCCCCATATGCCTGCAACACCCAAAGATTTGTTCGCTCTTTTCGACCAGCTCGGTATCGCGCACAGCACGGTGGAACATCCGCCTTTGTTCACGGTCGAGGACGGGCGTAAGCCTGCTCAGCCTTCGATTCCTGAGTCTGCGTGGGAAGGCACACCGGCAGACGGGGAACGGTGGGCTAAATCGTTCGAGGACGGCGACTACCTGCGCGTGCTCATGCCCGACCGAAGCCTGTGGTCGAACGGCGACGGGAACCGAAGTTG
>JAATFY010000177.1 GCA_015654915.1 Rhodospirillales bacterium | reverse complement strand
GCGGGTTGAGTTTTCAGATCGGCCGCCAGCACTGGCTGGTAATCCAGAAAGACGCGCCGAAATCGGTTATGACATAGATGCAACTAAGCTTTGTCATTCCGGGCGAGGCGCGTCAGCGCCGAGACCCGGAATCCCATTTTCTGTTTAAAAAACCAAATGGGATTCCGGATCGCCCCTTCGGGGCGTCCGGAATGACGGGTGATATATAACCTCTAGCATCATTCGAGGGTTCCGCCTACTATCCTCGGGTAATCTTTCGTTCGCCGACTCATGCCACAGGAGGAGCCCATGCGCCCGCATTTTACCGTTATTCTGGCCGGAGTTCTGCTGCTTTCAGCCCCCGCCCTCGCCGGAAATGTGACCGTAACGAACGGTCAGGCGGGATGGCAGTCGACCCAGTGTGCTGCGCCGTCAATTCCTCCGTCGCTGACCGTGGCGGACCGTATGACGCCAGCCGACGATATGAACACCCGCGTGCTGCAATACAACGAATATGTGGGCCTGATGCAGATTTATATGGAATGCATGAGCAACGAAGCGCAGAACGATGCCAACCTCACGGCGCAGGCGATCGTGAATGCCGGACAGGCCACGATCGAGCAGGCGCACAAGAGCGTAGATGCGCTCGGCGTGCCGCTGAAAAATCAGTAAACTTATAAAGACAAAGGGAGTTCCTTAATGCCGGAAAAGCTGTCGCTTGCCTTGGCACAACTCAACCCGTCCGTGGGCGATGTCGCCGGCAATATGGCGAAGCTTCGCGCCGCGCGGAAACAGGCGGCGGCGCAGGGCGCCCAGTTGCTGATGACGTCCGAGCTGTATGTCTCGGGCTATCCGCCGGAAGACCTGGTGCTGAAGCGCAGTTTCCAGAATACCGTCCATAAAGCCGTCGAGGCTTTGGCGCGCGAAACATCCGACGGCGGTCCCGCCATTTTGCTCGGCACGCCATGGCGCGAAGACGACAAACTTTACAACGCCATGCTGCTGCTCAGCGAAGGGCATATCGCCGGCAAGACATTCAAGCGCGAATTACCGAATTATGGCCCGTTCGATGAAAAGCGCATTTTCTCTTCCTGGCAGATGCCGGAGCCGATCAGCTTTAACGGCATCCGTCTCGGCGTAATGATTTGCGAGGATATGTGGACGCCGACCGTTACGCGCATTCTGAAAGACCGCGGCGCGCAGATATTGCTGGTACCGAATGGCAGCCCGTTCGAGATCGGCAAGATGGATGAGCGCCGCACTTTTGCCGAAAGCCGCATAAAGGAAAGCGGCTTGCCGCTGGTCTATGTGCATCAGGTCGGCGGGCAGGACGAACTGGTCTTCGACGGCTCGTCCTTCGTTCTGGACGCCGAAGGCAAATGCGCGGTGCAGGCTGCCGCATGGGATGAGGATTTTATCCTAACGCATTGGACAATAAGCACCGGAGTTTGCCGTCCTGAGCCGGGAGTTATGAAAGCGGTTCCGCAGGGCGAAACCGCCATTTATCACGCGCTCATGCTCGGATTGCGGGATTACGTGGGCAAAAACGGCTTTCCGGGGGTGGTTATGGGCCTTTCCGGCGGGATCGACAGCGCTTTGGTGGCGGCCTTGGCGGTTGATGCCTTGGGGGCTGACAAAGTCTGGGCGGTCATGCTGCCGTCACCATACACCTCCACGGAAAGCCTTGAGGATGCCGAGGCCGTGGCGCGCGCGCTGACATGCCGATTCGACAATATCCCCATCACCACCGCGATGGCGGCATTCTCCCAGACTATGGCCAATGTTTTTACCGGTCGCGTCGCCGATACGGCTGAGGAAAATATCCAGTCGCGCTGCCGCGGCCTCATCCTCATGGCGCTTTCCAATAAATTCGGCCCAATGGTGCTTTCGACCGGCAACAAGTCGGAAATGTCGGTCGGTTATTCGACGTTGTATGGCGATATGTGCGGCGGCTTCGCGCCGCTCAAGGACGTCTACAAGACGGAAGTCTATAAAATCTCGCGCTGGCGCAACGCACATAAACCGGAGATAGCACTTG
>JAATFY010000019.1 GCA_015654915.1 Rhodospirillales bacterium | reverse complement strand
TGATGAACCTGATCGGCGATCTTGCCTATGTCGCCACCGATCCGCGCATTGATTTCGAGGCGCGCGGGACATGAGTCTTTCGCCCGCTTCATGGTCGCCGCTCAACCGTCGCCGCTGGGCCAATTTCAAGGCCAACAAGCGCGGTTTCTGGTCGCTGTGGATTTTTCTGGTTCTGTTCGGCGTCACTTTGTGCGCTGAGTTCGCGGCCAACGACAACCCGCTGCTGATCAGGTTCGATAACCGTTTTTATTATCCGGTCTTCGCCAGTTATCCCGAAACAAAATTCGGCGGCGAGTTCGAAACCGAAGCCCGTTACCGCGATCCATATGTGAAGAAACTGATCGAGGCGAAAGGGTGGATGATCTGGCCGCCGGTTCCCTATTCCTATAACACGATCAATTACAATCTCGCGCAGCCCGCGCCGTCCCCGCCCGACACCAATGACTGGCTTGGCACCGACGATCAGGGGCGCGACGTTCTGGCGCGGATAATATACGGCTTCCGCATCTCGGTTCTGTTCGGCCTGACGCTGACCCTGCTGTCGTCCGTCATCGGTATTGCCGCCGGCGCGGTACAGGGTTATTTCGGCGGCCGCACCGACCTCCTGATGCAGCGCTTTATCGAGATCTGGGGCGGGCTGCCGATGCTGTATCTCCTCATCATCATGGCAAGCCTCGTGCAGCCGAATTTCTGGTGGTTACTTGCCCTTATGCTGCTGTTCTCCTGGACATCCCTTGTCCATGTCGTGCGCGCCGAGTTTTTGCGCGCGCGCAATTTCGATTATGTCCGCGCCGCCAAGGCGCTGGGTGCGGGCGATATCGTCATCATGTTCAAGCATGTGTTGCCGAACGCCATGGTGGCGACGCTGACCTTCCTGCCCTTCATTCTCAATCATTCCATTACCACGCTGACGGCGCTGGATTTCCTCGGCTTCGGCCTGCCGCCCGGTTCGCCCTCGCTCGGTGAGCTTCTCAACCAGGGCAAAAATAATTTGCAGGCGCCGTGGCTGGGCATCAGCGCCTTTTGCGTGCTGGCCGTGATGCTGACGCTGCTGATTTTTATTGGTGAAGCCGTGCGCGACGCGTTCGATCCGCGCAAAATCCATGGCGGCAAATCATGACATTGCTGAAAGTCGATAATCTGAGCGTCACGTTCGGGCGCGGTGCGGAAACAACCGAGGTCGTCCACAATATATCGTTCACTATCGAACGCGGCAAGACGGTCGGCATCGTCGGCGAATCCGGTTCCGGTAAATCGGTCACGGCGCTGTCGATATTGCAGCTTCTGCCCTATCCCAATGCGCAACATCCCAACGGCAGCATCCAATTCGAAGGCAAGGAACTGGTCGGCGCGCCGGAAAAAACCCTGCGCGATATCCGCGGCAACCGGATCGCCATGGTGTTTCAGGAGCCGATGACCTCGCTTAACCCGCTGCATACGATCGAGAAGCAGATCAACGAGGTTTTGTTCCTGCACAAGAATATGAATGAGACGCAGGCCCGCACCCGTACACTGGAACTGCTGAAGCTCGTCGGCCTGCCGAACGCCGCGCAGCGCCTTGGCGCCTACCCGCATGAATTGTCGGGCGGCCAGCGCCAGCGCGTGATGATCGCCATGGCCTTGGCGAACGATCCGGCTTTGCTGATCGCGGACGAGCCGACCACGGCCCTCGACGTCACCATTCAGGCGCAAATCCTGACGCTTTTAAAAGATTTGCAGCAGCGGCTCGGCATGGCGCTTTTGCTTATCACGCATGACCTCAACATCGTCCGCAAGGTTGCCGATAAAGTCTGCGTCATGCAGAAAGGCGAGATTGTCGAACAAGCACCGGTCGCCGACCTGTTCAAGAATCCGCAGCATGCCTACACAAAAATGCTGCTGGCTGCTGAGCCGAAAGGCGATGCGCTGACCGTCAAGCAGGACGCAGCAGCGATTATGGAAATCGAAGACCTCAAAGTTTATTTCCCGATCACCAAGGGCTTTTTACGGAAGACAGTGGATTATATCCGCGCGGTCGATAGTGTATCGCTGACCGTCCGTGCCGGAGAAACCGTCGGCATTGCCGGCGTG
>JAATFY010000029.1 GCA_015654915.1 Rhodospirillales bacterium | reverse complement strand
GACATAGCGCACAGCAACAGGAATACGGCAATAAGAACGGGATTATCCTGCTCGAATATATAATGGAGATCCATTGAAATTCCCTAATTCAGTTTGAATTCAACCGGCACGACAACGCGGGCTTCGACCACTTCGTCGCCGCGATGCGCGGGAACAAAACGCCATTGGCGTACAGCATCCTGCGCGGCGTTGTCCAGCAGGGAAGAACCGCTGGAACGCGCAACTTCGACTTCGCGCGCGCTACCTTGGGCCGTGACGGCGACTTCGAGCATGACTTTGCCCTGCACACCACTACGGCGGGCGGGCAGCGGATAAACCGGCGGCGGATTATGCAAATAGGCGGCATCGAAAACCGGTTCGGTGCGCGCGGCGACTTTTTCAGTCGAGTCCGGTGATTGCAGACCCGACGTCGGAACGCTGGGCGCCTGCCGGACGGCTTCTTCTATCTTCTTTTCCTGCAGCGGTTTTTTCTCCGCTTTCTTTTGCAGCTTGGCGGTGGCGGGGCTGGTGGATGCCAGAACCGGAGTCGATTCCGTTTTGACTTCGGTTTTTTCGACGGCGACCGACGAAGGCGCCACCATGCTGATACGAATGACCTGCTGTTTGAAGGCGGCGGGGGCTGCGACGGACGGCAGAATCCAGGCCGCAAAACCGGCATGGAGCATGAGGGCCGCCGTCAGGGCAACGGTGTGTTCATTTAAGTAACTGGAAGATAATGCTTTTATCATATTGATCTCAGCTCGATTCCCATCAATTAAGAATGGTTCTTATCCTCTACTCTTGCTATACGAAACCCCTCTATGACACGTCAAGCTGAAAATGCGAACTATTCGCAAATACTTTTCCCGGCCAACAGAAAGGGCACAATCATGAAAAAATACGGGTTTTACCTGACGGCTTTCCTGCTGGCCGCCACGACCGGCATGCTGGCGCTGACCCCTGCCGGAGCCAAGGCGGAAGAATTCTACATCGGCGAACCGGTGGTAAAAAACGAACTGCAGATCGTTCCGAATTACCTGATCGGCATCGAGATGAGCAGCATGCCGAAAGGCACCTCGATGAAACATGATGCGACCCATCTCGAGGTCGATGTCCATGCCGCGAAAGGCGAAAAGCACGGCTTCGCCGAGGATGCGTGGATTCCTTACCTGACTGTCCATTACACGCTGGAAAAAATCGGTTCGCATTTCAAGGCGGGGGGCGTGTTGCTACCGATGACGGCGGGCGACGGGCCGCATTACGCCAACAACATCAACTTCGACGGACCGGGGCAATACCACCTGACTTACACCATCGATCCGCCGTCGAAAAACGGATTCCTCCGCCATGTCGATGCGAAAACCGGCGTGCCGGACTGGTGGAAACCGTTTAGCGTTGACTGGACCTTCGCCTATCCGAGCAAAGCGAAATAGCAGGCGCACATGAGGGGGCGTTTTTTCCTGTTGCTGATTTTTCTGGGTTCAAGCGCGGTGGCGATGGCCGATGCTCCGCCGCGTTTTGACCTGACGATCAAGGATCATAAATTCGAGCCCGCCGAACTTGCCGTTCCCGCCAACAAACTTTTCATCGTCACGATTAAAAACCTCGATGCCACGGCGGAAGAAATCGAAAGCCGCGAACTCCAGATCGAAAAAGTCATCGCGGCGCATGGCGAAGGCACACTGCACGTCCATGCGCTCGATGTCGGACGGCATGATTTTATCGGCGAATACCATTCCGATTCTGCCAAGGGCGCCTTCATAGCCCAATAAATGCAATGACTTGTCGGCCAATTCCTAAAAATCAGCCTAAATTAGAGCGCAAGCGTGAACTTGGCTTTGGTGCTGTATCTCTCCGCTGCTAACCGTGTGCGCGGCGCAAAGCCGCCGCCTTTCGTGTCTCTACGGCCTGATGTTTCCCAAACGTTGTATGCGTTTTGAATAATCGCAGGCGAAAGCTTGCTTAAAAGATGATTGCCAAAGGTTGGGATAAGGAATTTATGAACTACATCAAAATATCTATCGTGCGTTTTAGGACTGATCTGCGACCGGATGGTGTCAATCCATTGCTTAAGATATTCCCCTGTCGTCAATTTGGTCGGCTCTACATAGTCCCCCGTATTAAGGGCCTTTAGAATGCGATGTAATTTGGCCTGTGCTTCTTTGCGTGTGCCTTTAAATGTTACGGTCTTTACTTTCCACTTGCCCGTTGCGAGGTCTGTGCCAAGGCTATAGCGAATTTCAAAAGTATTTTCCGAACGCTGACGAATATGTCTTTCATGGCGAATGAACAGACTCCCTTTAAAATAATTTT
>JAATFY010000116.1 GCA_015654915.1 Rhodospirillales bacterium | reverse complement strand
TCGGAAAATTTTCCGGAATGACTATTATTAAAATGGATCGCTACCCTTGGAATCTCTGACCACTGACCTCTGGCCCCCGTCCCCTGATAATGCACGAAATTCACGAACTCATCCGGCACAACGGCGATCTGTTCTACCTTATCACATTTGTGTGGACGGCGCTGGAAGGCGAAACTTTTGTTATTTTTGCCGGCTTTGCGGCGCAAAAAGGCCTCATTAACATCTGGCTGCTTTTCCTGATGGCGTGGCTCGGCAGCATGGCGGGGGACCAGATATGTTTCTTCGTCGGGCGGCGGTTCGGGACGCGCATTCTGCACCATCTGCCGCGGATCGAGCCCGCCGTCGAACGCGCGCTCGGGTGGCTCGAAAATTATGCGATCGTTTTCATTCTTTCGTACCGCTTCATGTACGGGCTTCGCAATGTCAGCGGTGTCGCGGTCGGTCTCAGCCATATTCCGTGGAAAAAATTTGCGATCTGGAACGCCATCGCGGCTTTTGTCTGGGCCGCGGCATTCTCCGGTTTCGGTTATCTTTTCGGCGATGTCATCGCCCATATGCATCACAAGCAGGAAGTCGTCGAAGAAAGCGTACGGCAGGTCATGCTGTCGGTATTGGGATTGTTCGCGCTTCTTATCGTCGCCAAGTTGGCCATGATCCGTTGGCACCGGTGGAAAGCTAAACTTTGATAAAGCGCTATTGAACTTAACCGGAAACAGCCGGTGCATTTGCGGGATTACGCCATAACCTGATTTGCCTGCGGGCCGTTTTGTAGTCTTCGAGAGCTATAACGCCTCCTTTTAAAAGAGCGCCCAGAACAACTTCGGATTTATGATGGTTGTATATCTGGCTAAAACAATTCGATCCTTTTAAAATATGCGCGGCGCGGATAGCTTCTTTTGTGGCGCGTACGGGATAAAACAATCCCAACTGTTCATTGACGAGCGCCGTATTCAGGTAAATTTCATTCGTATCTTCGCCACTAATATTTAGTGTCGTTGCTTCGTGGCCGTCGCCGTAGGCTGAAACAACCACGCTCAAGAGCTTGTGCCTGGCACTTTTAAATTCCACAGTAACCCGAGAATGTCCGGTCATTATTTTTTCCTAAAATCAATCAAACAACTCTAGCGGATCATTCTATCTTCCCGGTCGCTCCCGATTCAAAAGTTTCATAAAATGCAAGGTATTACAGCCGGTTAAGCTGCCTTTGCGAACTGCAAAGCCGCCAACCGCGCATATAATCCGCCCTCGGCAATCAGGCTTTGATGCGTGCCGGTTTCCGCGATATGGCCCTGATCCATCACCAGAATGCGGTCGGCATTCATAACCGTGGCGAGCCGGTGCGCAATGATAAGCGTCGTGCGGCCCTGCATCAGCCGGTCGAGCGCGTCCTGCACCAGACGTTCGCTCTCGGCATCCAGCGCCGATGTGGCTTCGTCCAGCAGCAACAGGGATGGATTGCGCAGGATAGCGCGGGCGATGGCGATGCGCTGCTTCTGTCCGCCCGAAAGCCGCACGCCTTTCTCGCCAAGATAGGTTTCATAACCATGCGGCATGGAGGAGATAAATTCGTCGGCATGTGCCGCTTGCGCTGCGGCGCGGATTTCATCATGCGAAGCTTCGGGACGACCGTACCCGATATTGCTCCATGCATCAGTCGAGAAAATAACCGGATCCTGCGGCACGAGGCCGATACGCGCGCGCAGATCTCTCGGGTCGACCGTTTTGATGTCCACGTCGTCGAAACGGATCGTGCCGGTTTGCGGATCATAAAAACGCAGGGCCAACTGAAACAACGTGGTTTTGCCTGCGCCGCTCGGGCCGACAAGGGCGACGCGTTCGCCGGACTTCACGGTAAAAGCAATATCCTGAAGCGCCGATGCGCCGGGCCGCGACGGATAGGCAAAGTTGACGTTATCAAATTGCAATTCGCCGCGTGGCGCAGGCAAGGTGACGGGTGATAGCGGAGCGGTTATCGATGGCGTGACGGCCAAGAGCTCGAAAATGCGTTCGGTCGCGCCCGAGGCGCGTTGCAGGTCGCCGATAACCTCGCTGATAGCCCCCACGGCTCCGGCGGCAAGCGCGGCATAGCCGACAAAGGCTGAAAGCTGTCCGGCGCTTATACTGTGATTCAGAACGTCGTGTCCGCCGATCCACAGCACGACGCCGATGGCGGAAAAGACCAGAAAGATCACCAGCGCGGTCAAGAACGCGCGGACGCGGATATGGCGCAGGGCGGCCTGAATGGCGTTCTCGACCTGCGTGTTGAATATATTGCGGCTGATGTCTTCGTGGGTGAAGGCCTGTACGGTACGAATGCCGTAGATGGTTTCCTCGGCGTTGGCGCTGACGTCAGCGATGCGTTCCTGATTGGCTTTCGACAGGCCACGCAACTTGCGGCCAAAAAAAACAATCGGCGCGACGACCACGGGAATGCCGAGCAGGACAAAGCCGGTGAGTTTCGGACAGGTGGTCCGCATCCTGACGGGGCCGCCGAGCAGGAATACGGAAATGCGCAGCGCCC
>JAATFY010000140.1 GCA_015654915.1 Rhodospirillales bacterium | reverse complement strand
CGGAGAGTGGGAAAGTGGCGACATTTTGCCCGCTTTGTTCATGGGTCGCCGCCTTCGTGGGGATTAGGTATTTCTTAGTGAGCCGCGTAGGCGGAAACTTAGCGACGCCTAATTTTGGTTGCTTGTCGTCAGCCAGTCAAGCTTCTTGGGGCGGTTTTCGACGTAATTGACCAGTGCTTTGACCACCGCGCGGTCGTAGATTTTGTCGGCATCGGCCAGCATGGTCTGTAAGGCGTCCTTGAAATCCATGCTCGGGCGATGCGCGCGCGGGCTTACCAACGCTACGTATGTACTTGCCACGGTTACCACGCGAGCGGTTGCCGCGATTTTATCGCCTTTAAGGCCAAGAGGGACGCCGGTGCCGTCGTAACGTTCCAGAACTTGCCTCAATGTCGCCACCACGGGTCCGTCGAAATCGATGATGGAAAGGATGTCGGCGGACGTCATTATGCTGTCGCGCACCATCTGCAGTTCCTCGGGGGTCAGTATGGTCGTTTTGGTCAGGATTTCGCGCGGCACCAGAACCTTGCCGAAATTCATCAGCGAACCGGCGATTTCCGCCGCCGTAATCGCTTTTTCATCCAATACCATTTCCTCGGCGATCACGCGCGATAACTGCCCCACCCGCGCCGAATGTCCGGCGGCGTAAGGATCGCGGCGATCAACCACCGCCAACAGGGTTGCGACAACCTGACGCAACATTGTGACGCGCCGCTCACGTTCGACGATTAGGTTAGTCACCTCTTCTTCGCGAACGATAACACCGCCCTGCAAATCGCCGAAAGAGGCGATGGATTCGTAATGCATCTGGACAAAATGCGTCTGGCCATGTTCATCCTGCAATTGGTCGAGCGCTTCGATCGAACGGCCGGTGCTCCGCACTTCGTTCACGTGGGATTCGAGTTTACGCGCGCGGTCGGGTCCGAGAATTTTCGTCACTGATTTTCCAGTGATTTCTTCGGCTTCGGCTCCCAGCGCCTTGCTTGCGCTGCGATTGACAAACCAGTAACGATTATTCTTGTCGAAAATGGTTATCGCTTCGGGATTGTGGTTTGTTATAACGTGCAGGAGATCCTCGAGCTTATTCAGTCGCTTCTGCAAATGATCCATGCGCATCTGGTAACCGGGGGATAACCGGTTATATTCGAGGCGCTGCGCCGCCCTGACTGCCAGAACCACAAAGGCAACCAGCGGCAAAATACCGACAGCCAAATACAACAATCCGTCGCCGCCCAGCAACATGCCGACAGGCATTCCGAAGCATTCCCAGAAACCGAAAATGCTGACCGCCAGCAGGAGCGGGCAGAGGCTATAGGCCAACGTGAGGCTGGCTTTCGGGCGCGGGCGCGGCATAGCCGTTATGGAAGAAGATGCTGCGAGAGGCATGACACCAATGGAATGGCTGATAGGCAGGGTTCGTCAGGAAGGCTGAAGATTACCCTGAACTTATAAATGGCAGGTTAAAAAGAGATAAAGCCCTTATATTTTAACAAAACCGGCGATTTCTGCTAGAAACAAGACCGCAGTTCCTCAAACCGATCTTTTATGCATGACCGACCCCTCATTTGCCATACAGACGCGCCAGTTACGCAAAGTCTTTGACGAAATCGTTGCGGTCGATTCGATTGATCTGGACATCCGGCGCGGAAGCATTACCGCCCTGCTCGGCGGCAACGGCGCAGGCAAGAGCACGACCATGGCCATGTTGCTTGGCCTGCTGGAACCGACCTCCGGCAGCATCACGCTGCTGGATCATGACCTGCTGAAACAGCGGGCAGCGATTGCGTCTTATATCAATTTTTCTTCGCCCTATGTCGATCTGCCGAACCGGCTGACGGTACGGCAGAACCTGACCGTCTACGGCCATCTGTACGGCATACCACATCTGAAAGAACGCATCGCCGAGCTTGCCGAACAACTGCAAATCGCGCCTTTCCTCGACCGCCGCCATGGGGCGCTGTCGGCAGGTCAACGCACGCGCGCGTCGCTGGCAAAATCGCTGCTCAATAAACCGCAATTGCTGCTGCTCGACGAGCCGACCGCGTCACTCGACCCCGACACCGCCGACTGGGTGCGCACGCTTCTGATGGATTACCGAAATTCCACCGGCGCCACCGTCTTCATGGCATCACATAATATGTATGAAGTCGAACGCATGTGCGACGACGTGATCGTCATGAAAAACGGAAAAATCGTCGATCACGGCTCGCCGCAAAAACTTCTTGAAACCTACAGCCGTGAAAACCTTGAAGAGGTGTTCCTTGATATCGCCCGCAATCGAACCGCCAATGTTTGAACGGCAACATCCCTGCGCCCTCTTTCTGCACCGTATATGGGCGCTGCTGCTGCGTCATGTGTTTTTGTACATAGGTTCATGGCCGCGTCTGGTCGAAATGATGTACTGGCCGATGATCAACATCCTGATGTGGGGATTTGTCAGTCTTTATATCGTCCAGCAATTCACCAATGCCGCCGTCGTCACCGGCGTTTTTCTGGCCGGCGTTCTTCTGTGCGAATTTTTTGTCCGCACCAGCATCAGCATGATGGTGATGTATATCGAGGAAGTCTGGTCGCGCAACCTCGGCCACCTGTTCGCCAGCCCACTCAAGTTTACCGATTACGCCATCGGCATTCTCGGCCTCAGCATGGTTCGCATCGTGGTCTCCGTCATTCCGGCGATTATCGTGACCAAATACCTGTTCGGCTTTTCCCTGTTCAGCCTCGGCTGGCCGGTTGCGCTCTACGCCGTGCTTCTAACCATGAGCGGCTGGTGGTACGGGTTATGCATCGTCTCGCTCATGCTGCGCTTCGGCCTTGCCGCCGAATGGCTGGGCTGGATGAGCTCATGGCTGCTCATTCCCCTGATCGCACCTTATTATCCCGTGTCGGTCTTGCCGCACTGGCTGCAGATCATTTCATGGTCCTTGCCTCCAACGTACGTTTTCGAGAGCATGAAATCCCTGACCGCGACGCATGATTTGCACAGCGATTATTTGTGGACAGCTCTTTATTTGAATATTTTCTATATGGCAGCCGCAGCTTTTATTTTCTACCGCGCCTATCGCGGCGCGCGGCAGCGCGGCGGATTGCTGCAGGTGGGGGAGTAATTACTGGAACGCCGTTTCCGAGAAACTGCGAAGCTTGCGACTATGCAGCGTTTCAAGGCCGGTTTCGCGCAGCAGTTCCATCGCCTTGACGCCTATTTGCAGATGCTGATCGATCTGCTGGCGGTAAAAACGGTTGGCCATGCCAGGCAATTTAATCTCGCCATGCAAGGGCCGGTCGGAAACGCAGAGCAGCGTGCCGTAAGGCACGCGGAAACGGAAACCGTTTGCGGCGATGACAGCGGATTCCATATCGAGCGCGATGGCACGGCTCTGGTTGAAACGCTCGACCAGCTTGCTGTAGCCGCTGATTTCCCAGTTGCGATTGTCGGTCGTCACCACCGTGCCGGTACGCATTACCGATTTCAGATCATAGCCTTCGAGGCCGGTCACATGCGCGACGGCGCCTTCCAGCGCGCGCTGCACTTCCGCCAGCGCCGGTATCGGTACCCACACCGGCAGATCGTCGTCCAGCACATGATCGTCGCGCACATAGCCGTGTGCCAAGACGTAATCGCCAAGCTTCTGCGTGTCGCGAAGCCCCGCGCAATGGCCGAGCATGAACCATGCGTATGGGCG
>JAATFY010000146.1 GCA_015654915.1 Rhodospirillales bacterium | reverse complement strand
GGCGTCGTGGCTTTGGAAAAAGTCAAAAGCGAAAAACCGGACATCGTCCTGCTCGACGCCATGATGCCGGAAATGGACGGTTTCGAAGCCTGCCAGCGCATAAAATCGGATCCGGCGACCGCCCATATTCCTGTCGTCATGGTCACAGCGCTTTCCGATGTCGCCGATCGCGTTAAGGGCCTGAAGGCGGGGGCCGACGATTTCCTCACCAAACCCATCAACGATATCGCGCTTATGGCGCGGGTACGGTCGCTGCTGCGGTTCAAGATGGTCATGGACGAATGGCGCTTGCGTGAATCCACCTCCAACCAGTTCATAACGCAGGCACCGGGTGAAGAAGCCGCGCTGAGCGCCTATGCGGGCGGCCATGTTCTGGTGCTGGAAGACGACCCGATTGAACGCGAACGCATCATGCAGATACTGGCGACAGCCTCGATACGCGTTACGTTCGCGGGAAGCGTAACCGATACGGTCGCCATGGCGCAGGCTGGCGATTGCGATCTGGTATTTGCCAGCCTCGACCTGAAGGGCGAGGACGGCCTGCATATCTGCCCGCAACTGCGCACCCATGAAGTCACGCGGCAATTGCCCATCCTGCTCATCGCCAATGAACCGGATATGGTCCGCGTTGCCAAAGGCCTCGATCTCGGCGCCAACGATTATCTGATGCGCCCCCTCGATGCCAACGAAGTTCTGGCCCGCACCCGCACACAGCTCCGCCACAAGCGCCATTACGACCGTCTGCGCAAGAATTACGAAGAAAGCCTCACCTTGTCTCTAGTCGATCCCCTGACCGGCGCGTTCAATCGCCGCTATCTGGAAGCGCATTTACCCAAGATGCTGGCGCGGTCGAAAACGGCGCTCAAGCCCTTGTCGGCCCTGATGGTCGATATCGATTTCTTCAAGAAAGTGAACGACACCTACGGCCATGACGTGGGCGATATCGTCCTTAAAGCCGTTTCCCAGAACGTCATGAACAGCCTGCGTCCTTCCGATCTTGTCGTGCGCATGGGCGGCGAGGAATTCGCCGTCATCATGCCGGAAACAGACCTTTCAGCGGCGCTGGCCATCGCCGAACGTCTGCGGGAACGCATCGCGAAACTGAATATTCCGATCAAGGAGGGCAAACAGACCATCGGCGTTACGGTCAGTATCGGCGGCGCCTGCATCAGGGAAGGACAGGACGAAGTCGTCGATAACCTGCTGAAAAAAGCCGACGCGGCGCTTTACAAAGCCAAGGAAACCGGACGCAACAAAGTGATCGGCGATGGCTGAACCAGATCCTGACCCCCAACATTTTCAGGTGCGCGAGGAAGTGTTCCCGCGCGACCGGCATCAGGTTTTCAGCCTGGTGAATTCGAGCGGCTATTTCCTTCCCCGTGAAATGGCCTACGGCATGGACATGTTCGACGAACATTTGATGAAGGGGGATATAAGCAATTACCATTTCATGCTGTATGCCGACGACACCATGCTGGTCGCCTGCGGCTGTTATGGCCCGATCCGGCTGAGCGACCGTCGTTACCTTATCCACTGGATGGCCGTCGACAAGAACTACCAGCATCAGGGCATGGGCCGCCGTCTGGAGGAAGCGATTTGCAAGAAAATACGCCTGCTCGGCGGCGTCAAGGTGTATGCGCAGACGTCCAACCGCGATTATCACACGGCCGCGCGCGCTTTTTATGAAAGCTGCGGCTATAAATCGTCATCCACCATTCCCGATTACTATGGCGATAACGACGACATGGTTTTTTACGCCAAAGACCTCGTTTATCGCTAATGACGCAAAATAATCTTGAAACCATCGTCGCCCGGCGGCGCACTTTCGCGATTATCGCGCACCCCGACGCGGGCAAAACCACACTGACGGAAAAACTCCTGCTGTTCGGCGGCGCAATCCAGTTGGCGGGAGCCGTAAAGGCCCGCGGCGAGCAGCGCCGCGCCCGTTCCGACTGGATGAAGGTCGAGCGCGAACGCGGCATTTCCGTGAGCGCCTCGGTGATGAGTTTCGACTACGCCGAACGCAGTTTCAATCTGGTCGATACGCCCGGCCATGAGGATTTCTCGGAAGACACCTACCGGACGCTGACCGCCGTCGACAGCGCCGTCATGGTGATCGACGCCGCCAAGGGCATTGAAGCCCAGACACTTAAACTGTTTGAAGTCTGCCGCTTGCGCGACGTGCCGATTATGACCTTTATCAACAAAATGGACCGCGAGGCCCGCGACCCATTCGATTTGATGAGCGAGATCGAGCAAAAACTGGCGCTCGACGTTACACCTGCAAGCTGGCCAATCGGCATGGGGCGCGATTTCAAGGGATGTTACGAACTGATCCGCGACCGGCAGATCCAGAAGGATCACAAGCCGGGCGATAAGCTGACCGACGGCATTGCCTGC
>JAATFY010000196.1 GCA_015654915.1 Rhodospirillales bacterium | reverse complement strand
GGAAGCCATGAAAATCTGAAACAACTCGGCTTCGAGAGTCATATCGCCGCCGGTTATATCGCGAAGATTATCAAAATTGACCGGCTGATCCACGCGCGCCTCCCCGGGTGCTTCCCTTGCGTCCGGCCATGCATTTATCGATACATTCGAGGATCTGTTTCTTGTTGTAGGGCTTGGCGATAAATCCGTCGACATTGTTTTGCCGCGCGACGCCCAACTCCTCTTCGTAATTGTTCGCCGTCACGATGACGACCTGCGCCATCGGGTCCAGTTCCTTGACCGCGCGCGCCAGCGCATGACCGCTGCCGTCGATCAGACCGAGGTCGACGTATAAAATGTCATGCGCTTTTCGCAGGAAAAGCTTCCAGGCATCCTGTATGCCCTGGACGGCATCGACGACGGGCGCCTCGGAACTCGTGCGTGCGCTTCGTATAATGTCGCAGAGCAATTTCTGCGAGAACAACTGGTCTTCGACGACGAGGATTTCCAGATGCTTGCGATAGGGCCTCTGGTTTTTCACGTCGCGAAAACGATCAACCTGTTCCGGCGTGACGGAAAGGGAAACAACCGGCCCCGCCGTTTGCGGCTGGGGACCGTCGTCATCGAAATCGAAACCGTCTTCGTCGGACGCGGCGGCCGATTTATTGACGGCTTTTCTGCCGCCCGCGACCGCCTCCAGCTCCTTGTTCTCGGCTTTCAGGGTGGCCTTGAGATCGACGCCGCGCGCGCGGGGATCGACGTAGGAAATAACCGCCGAGGCTTCGACCGCCATTCCCGCCTGCCCCAAGGTTGCCATGACAAGATTGCGCAAATGCTTGTATACGGCCTTCCGTTCGCCGCTCCAGGCAATGTAGATTCTTTTATTGGCTATGAAAAAAATATTTACGGTATGCGCGACTTGCAACGCCGGCGTGACCGCCAGAATGAAGGCCTCATTCGTTACAGGCTTGAGATAGTCTCTTTTGATGCATGCGATGCCCCAAAGTCCGTCGTTTGCGTGAATGATTTCGTCAATCAAGGCAATGAGGGGACCTATGCTGTTATATTCGGTGACATCCATGGCCGTTCAAAACTGATGAGTGAGAGGCATAACGATCGTCATTGCGCCATGCCGGTCAAATTAACAATGCCTCCCTTGCAAAATGATTAAGTCGCTTCATACGAAGGTGTGCGGGGAAATATATTCGCTCCCCGGTAAAAATTTTAAGCCTGCCTTTTGCATACCCCGCTACGAACGCAATCATTTGTTATTTTCTCTCGCCTAAAAACGCGGGAAGATGAAATCCGACTCCGCAATAAAACGCTCGACTCGCTGTTCGGGATGAAATCCGATGCTGGATAATTATTTTCTCTATGGCGCTGTACCGGGAAACATCGAAACCGGCGTCTATCAGCCGTTTCTGGTGTTCCTGTCCTACGTCGCCGCCAGCTTCGGTTCCTACACGGGGCTGATACTGGCAACCTATATGGCGAAAGCCGAAAACCCGCGAACGCGCGGCATCATTCACCTGAGCGGCGCTTTCGCCCTCGGCAGCGGCATATGGTCGATGCATTTCATCGGCATGCTCGCCTACAAAATGAACATGGCCGTGACGTACGATCCTTTCCTGACAGTTCTTTCGATGGTTATCGCGGTCGGCACCGCCTATTGCGTGCTCGCCATAACGCAATCGCTCCATGCCTTGAGGCTCAAAGTCATCGTCGGCAGTCTGCTCCTTGGCATCAGCATATCCACCATGCATTATACCGGCATGGCCGCCATGAAAATGGACGCCGACCTGCGTTATATTCCCGGATTATTCGCGCTTTCGGTGGCGGTTGCGATCGCGGCATCCGCGGCCGCAATGGGCATTATCTTTTTTCTCGACCGTTACAAAAGCCGTTTTTACTATGCATGGCAGATTGGCGCGGCGCTGATTATGGGGGCGGCTATTTGCGGCATGCATTACACCGGCATGGAAGCCGCTGTTTTTATACCTCATGCCAATTGTCGCTATAATCCGAGCCAGAATTTCAGCATGCTGGCGCTTTCCATCACGGCCGCGACCGCCATTATTTTTGCCATTGCCCTGGTACTGGGCGTTTACGCCCGCGAACGAAACCTGGAGAAGAAAGCATACCTCTTCCCCTATAAAATTCTGGCTTTTTCTCTTATGCTTACATTGCTGGCCACTCTATGGACCGGCGGCAATAGTTTATACGCCGACTATGTGCTTCGTCATGGCGTGCTCGAAAATTTGAAAATAGCCGAACTGGGCAATCAGATTGCCTATCTTGATAGCGTCTTATCACGCCTCGCCCGCGAAAGGCTTGTTGCCGACGATCCGGAGAAAGAAAAAGCCTACAACGAGGACGTCCAGTCCATAGACGAAACCGTGAATAGACTCGTTACAAGCCTTCCGGAAGGCCGCTTGCGCCAGCAAGCCGTTCATATCGATAAAGTCCGGGATGTTCTGGAAAGCATGGATATGCAAAGCCTGAATCTGGCCCGTCAGGGCAAATACGAAGACGCCCGGAAAATCCTCGACGGCCCCAATTACATGGTGCGGCGGCATATATACGAAAACGAGTTCCACCGGCTTACCGACAGCATCAATGATATGCTCCATCAAACCCTCGCGGGTTTCGACAGCGATATTTCCTACACCTTGTATCTGGAAATTATCGTCATCATTACCCTGCCGGTGAGCTGGTTTTTTTCTTTCCGCAGCCTGCGACGCTGGCGGCTGGAGATGGAGGCGACGCGGTCAAATCTGGTCGAGCGGGAACTGGAGCTGCAGCGCTTTATCGGCGAGATGGAAATCTCGCGGACCGAAGCCATAAAAGCGCAGACCGCGGCCGAGCGCGCCAACGCCGCGAAAAGCGATTTTCTCGCCAATATGAGTCACGAGATACGCACGCCGATGAACGGATTGCTGGGCATGGCGCGGTTGCTTCTCGGCACGGAAATGGATACCGAGCAGCGCAATTGGGCGGAAATTATTTACAATTCCGGCGACAGCCTGATGAATATCATCAACGATATTCTCGACTTCTCCAAAATCGAATCCGGCCGCCTGAAACTGGAATCGCTGGTTTTCGATGTGAACGCCGTTCTGGCCGAAGTCACCGACATGCTTATTTTGCGGGCGCAGGAAAAGAATATCGAGTTGATCGTCAGGATCGCCCCCGGCACCCCCTGTTTTCTTATGGGCGATGCTATTCGCCTGAAGCAGGTCATGCTCAATCTGCTGGCCAACGCCATCAAATTTACGTCGCAAGGGCATGTCCTGCTCGACGTCAGCGGGCAGCCGGAGGGGGATTATGACGTGCGTCTCGCTTTTCGCATCGAAGATACCGGGATCGGTATTCCACCGGAGAAACTGGGGTATATCTTCGACAAATTCTCGCAGGCCGAGGAATCGACCACGCGCCGGTTCGGCGGCACCGGCCTTGGCCTGACCATTAGCCAGCGCCTGATCACCATGATGGGCGGCGCAATTAAGGTGGACAGCACCGTGGGTAAAGGCTCGGTCTTTCATTTCGATATAAGCCTTCCCAAGGCCGTCTATCACCCGCCGACGCGCATTCCCGATTGCGGCCTCGAGAATCTGCGGGTTCTTGTTTTATGCGACAATGAATTGAATCAGGGCATTTTCGGCCAGTATCTGGATGCGTGGCAGATGCAAAAATCTTTCTGTCCGTCGGCCGCCGAAATCCTGCAATGCCTGCAGGATGCCGAAGCGGAAAGCAATCCCTTTCACTTCGTCTATATCGATTACAAAGCCAGCGTCCAGAAAATCCTGGATCTTATCGAGAAGGTGAAAATTTTTCCCGAATTGCAAAGCACCATGTTCGTTATCGGCGCCATTTTTGGCTCTCCTCTCGCCACGCGCGTCCTGAACAATACGCAAATCTCGGCGTTGCTGACAAAACCGCTGTTTCCCGACCAGTTGCAGGACGCTTTCAAAATCCTGTGGGACGCTCAAAGGAACGGCAAGAAGCCGGGGCTGGTAACGCGCGGACTTATCGCCCGGCTTCAAAGCGGCAGTTCCGACAGGCCGGAGCAAAATATTTCCTTTCATGGCACGCGCGTATTGGTCGTCGAGGATATGAAGGTGAACCAATTGCTGATGACGAAGATTCTGGAAAAACTGGGATGCAGCACCGATGCGGCTTTCAGCGGCGTCGAAGCCGTGGAAAAGCTGCATCAGGCGCCCTACGATATCGTCTTTATGGACTGCCAGATGCCGATCATGGACGGTTTCGAAGCCACCCATCAGATTCGCCAGGCGGAAACGGCGAACGGCGCCCATGCGATCATTGTCGCCCTGACCGCCGACGCCATGACCGGCGACCGCGAAAAGTGCCTCGAATCAGGCATGGACGACTATCTCAACAAGCCGGTCAAACCGGAACAAATCGCCGAGATGCTGAAAAAATGGGTCATTCATAGCTAGATATAAACCTTAATTTTCAGGCCGGAATTTACGGTAAATGGCCCACAAGTTGTTAATTCCGTTCATCTTTCTTTACATGCGTTGCGAAAAATTAACCATACCGGTTAGGCATATTTTAAGCGCTGGGATGTATGTTGGTGGGACATTTCGACTCAATAGATTTTTTTGGAGCTATAAAATGACACAGACACAGTCTGCTCTCACAGGTCATGGCGAACAGGTCAAAATCGTTCGCATTTCGGACCGGCAAAAAGAGATCGACCGGTTGCCCCCGGCCGATACGCAGCGCTGGGTCATGCGCCGCAAGGCGCAGGTCGTCGCCGCGGTGCGTAGCGGCCTCCTGACCTTCGAAGAGGTCTGCGAGCGCTATCGCCTCTCGGAGGAAGAGTTCAAATCCTGGATCGAACTGCTTGACCATCACGGCGTGCGCGGCCTCCGCGCCACGCGGATGCAGGAGTATCGTCCGGTGGATGAACGCTCGCGCGACATAGCGGCGGAATAAGCTACTTAATCCTGATGTCTAGAGAGTAACTCAATTCGAGTTTCTCGTCATTCCGGCCAAGCTCGCATAGCGAGCGCGAGCCGGAATCCCGTTTGTTTTTCTTGCGG
>JAATFY010000111.1 GCA_015654915.1 Rhodospirillales bacterium | reverse complement strand
TGACCGGCTGGCCGATCTGCAGCACTTCGGACGGATGGTTAATGCGCTTCCACGCGATATCGGTGACGTGGAGCAAACCGTCGACGCCGCCGAGATCGACGAACGCGCCGTAATCGGTGATGTTCTTGACGACACCCTGCAACACTTGGCCTTCTTTGAGGTTGGCGACCAGCTCAGTGCGGGCTTCGGCGCGGCTTTCTTCCAGCACGGCGCGGCGCGAGACAACGATGTTGCCGCGGGCGCGGTCCATTTTCAGGATCTGGAACGGCTGCGGCGTGCCCATCAGAGGCGTGATGTCCTTGACCGGACGGATATCGACCTGCGATCCGGGCAAAAATGCCTGCGCGCCGTTAAGATCGACCGTAAAGCCGCCTTTGACGCGGCCGAAGATGATGCCGGTGACATGCGCGCCGTTGTCGAACGACTTCTGCAATACGGTCCAGCTTTCTTCGCGCTTGGCTTTTTCGCGCGACAGCATGGCTTCGCCGTCGCGGTTTTCCATGCGCTCAAGGAACACTTCAACGGTGTCGCCGGCCTTCAGTTCGGGCGCGGCGCCGGCGAGGGCGAACTCGCGCAGCGGAATGCGGCCTTCGGATTTCAGGCCGACATCGATCAGGACGAAATCGTTTTCGATGGAAATGACGGTGCCTTGCACGACCTTGCCTTCGAGGCTTCCGGACTTACCGAAAGTCTCTTCGAGCATCGCGGCGAATTCGCCGGTCTTGCCGGTGGCGTTGGCGGGGGTCTTGCCGTTTTTGGACGCGGCTTCGGGAGCGACGCGCTTCTGGGTTGCACTGCGGGCCATTTGGGTTTTCTCTTTCATGATGATGCGAAGGGTCTAAAAATTCCGTCATGCCCGCGCCAGCCTTCGCCAAGAGGCTTCGGCTGGTCTAAGAATACTTGTCCGCCGAAGCTTTAGCGTAGGCGGAAAAGCGGGCATCCCGTTTCCTGTTTTATAAAAAGGAACCAAACGGGATTCCGGCTCGCGCCCGCTTCGCGGGCTTGGCCGGAATGACGCTGACATTTTAGCGCCGGTCGCTGCTTTCTCTTTCCGTTTCTCTGTGACGGATAATTCCGGATGGAAGGGGCTGAAAGCAGGGCCACACACCACAGGACATCATTCGCTGCCGACATCATGCCGGGAGAGCCTTATATCGCCCTATTTTGGAAAAACCAAGATATTAATGGACACCCTCCGGCTAAGGTTTTAGCCGGGATGTAGCCCCCTTATGAGTTCTTCGGCTCCCCTGATCCCGGCGCGGCATGGCAATACACAGATAATTCCTTCGGGTGCCTTCTTCCCACCCTTTGTGTTGGCAAAGACTTTGTGCGCAGCTTTGGTAATTTCTGCCATAAATTCATTGCGCCGCTTTGCCGACGGAAATTGATAATTAAATATTCTCCGAACATACTTTCCCGGCGAATGATGATTATGGCTGGTTGCATTATACCAATGGAACTTTGCGAGAGCCTTGGATTCAAAAGAGTCTGCGGCATAGTAGGGCAAGCATACTTCGACTGATGCGAAATGTTTCCACGATGCGGCATTTTTTAAATTAGGCGCCATGATTTTTCCCTTTCCCAATTAATTTGATCAAAAAATATCTAGCGTAATTTTTCTTCGGCGATCCTGACCGCCTCAACAAAGGCCTGGTCCGCTGTCATATCCGTAGTCTCGAGAATGACGGCGTCACTGGCCGGTTTTGCCGGTGCGATCGGGCGGGATGCGTCGCGCGCATCACGCTCTTTCATGTCCGCAAGGACGGCCGCGTAAGCAGCATCTTCCCCCCGCCCCTGCAACTCCTTAAACCGGCGCTGGGCGCGGGCTTCCATGCCGGCGGTCACGTAAATCTTCACAGGGGCTTGCGGCGCAATAACGGTGCCGATATCGCGCCCGTCCAGTACGGCGCCCTTTTTGCCTTCGGGGGGACTGGCGCAGAAATCCCGCTGGAATTTCAGCAACGCCGCCCGCACGCCCTCATGGGCCGCAACCTTTGAAGCGGCGTTCGAAACTTTATCGCCGCGCAAATCCTGATTGTTGATCAGTTCCGAGAGGCTTTCATGCGTAAAAGAAACCGCGACCTTTTCGGCTTTGGCGGCATCGGCGGGATCGTCGCCCGACAGAAGCATAACGGCGGCAACCGCGCGGTAAAGCAAACCGGTATCGAGATGCGCGAAACCGAAATGCGCCGCCAGACGTTTGGCGACCGTGCCCTTGCCGCTGGCCGACGGCCCGTCGATGGCGGTGATGGAGACAGGAGAGTTCGTCATGCCATCCTTATAGCCTTAAGCCCGGGGATGCCGAAAGACGGATTTCAGTTTGCCGTGTATTTGGCCAGATAATGGCTGTTGGCCCAGCCGGTGTGCCAGCCATGCGCGCCGCGGGCGAGGATCTGTTCCTGATTGCCCTGCACCACACCGGTCCTTTCCAGCTGCATATTGGCCGACATGACCATAATGATATGCCCGTCTTCGCCGCGGACATTGAAGCTGCCGCCC
>JAATFY010000045.1 GCA_015654915.1 Rhodospirillales bacterium | reverse complement strand
CGACGCGTAATTCCGATAAAGGACTTGCCGTGGAGCAGCCGCTTTCCGTTCTGGTTATCTCACCCCATCCCACGGTTCAGGGCGGCCTCAGCGCCTTTATCGAACTGATGAAATCCCGCCTGACCGGCGACAGGATCATTCCGGTCTGGACCGGCAAATGGCCGGGCCGACACGAAAACTCTTTGGGCGTTCTTGTGCGTCTGGTTGCTGCCCCGGTGCGAATAGCCTCTCTGGCCCGCCGCCGGAGCGTTGATGTCGTGCATCTGAATGTCGTTCTTAATCCGAAATCCCTCGTTCGCGACGGACTTATTCTGGCCGCTCTCCGGATCGTCGGCTTTCACCGCATTCTGGTTTACTTCCATGGCTGGGATGCCGAAACCGAGCACCTGCTGCAACGCAATTGGGTTTTGCGGCATCTATTTACCGGACTGCTGAAAGGAACCAGCCACATTCTGGTGCTGGCGCCTGAATTCAAAACTTCTCTTGAGCAAATGGGGCTGGATGGCACCCGCATTATCGTGACACGTACAATGTATGATGGAACTCTCCTGAATAATCGGCCATCGACCCCGCCACGCCGCACCATTCTTTTTATGTCGCGTTTTGATCGCCGGAAAGGTGTGTATGAACTTCTCGATGCCTTTACGCAGATTGCCGGTGAATTTCCCGATGTCGATTTGGTAATGGCTGGCGATGGCGATGAGAACGCGGCGTTACGCGCAAGCGCGGCAACCTCCGGTCTTGCGGAGCGCATTTTCTTTCCCGGCTATGTCGGCGGCTCTGCGAAGGCCAAATTGCTGGCCGATTGCACCCTGTATGCCTTACCAACCTACTACCCCGAAGGCATGCCCGTCGCGCTTCTGGAGGCCATGGGAGCAGGAAAGCCGCTGCTGACCACGGGGGCCGGAGGCATACGGCACATTATAGCCGAACCCGAAAACGGGCTGGTTCTGAAGTCCGTAACCGCCGATACTGTCGCGGCGGCACTCCGGCGTATGCTCGCCGACCCGCAATTTTGTAAAGAGACTGGGCAGCGCAATGCTGCCTATGCCGCAAGCCGTTTCGAAGCCTCCACCGTAACTGCCGAGATAAGGTCGATATATCAAGACATCGCCCGCACGGAATAACATGCCTCCATTCAGTAAAAAATCTTTAGCGGGATCGTCGCACCCTCTGGCGGGGATGATATGTCTGTTCGGGTTTTTCCTGCACATCGTTTTGTCCGACCCGTTGCTGAACGCCATCGGTTTTCATTATTCGGGTAACGAAGGATATTTCTTTGAGAAGATTCATCCCGGCACGGTTTTCATCTTCCTGTCGTTTCTGATTCTGCTTTGGGATCGTGGTAATCCGATCCGTACGCTTGTGCAGGTGGTGCGGCAATACCCGGCGTTTAGCGTATTACTGGCTCTTTATATCCTGATCTTTATCTATCTGGTTCTCCGTAGCGGCCCTGCGGGTACGGCCTTTATTATCGACACGCATATGACGGTACCGATTTGTGCGCTTGTGCTGTCCTATGCGCCGCTCTCCATGTGCCGCAAGGCCGTGGTCTTTTTTGTCGTTATCGCCGTTGCGAACAGCATGATCGGGCTCGCCGAAGCCATAGGGAAGTTCCGCATTTTCGCCTACAATCCGGACTGGATCATCCTGAAGGAACAATATTTCCGTGCCTCGGCATTGCGCGGCTATCCTTTGAATAATGCCATGTTCACATCTGTCGCGCTGTTCATTGCCTTGGCGGGGCGGTTTTCCAGCCTCATTAAAATCTTTCTGGTGCTGGTTTTCATGGCATCGCTGGTCGCTTTCGGCAGCCGCGCTGCGCTGGTCTTCTGCGTTGCCGGTCTGGCGGTCTTGGGTATTGCCAAGGTCAGAGAGGATCTTTCGATCAGCAATCTAAGCATGCAGCGCGTTTTTGCCATGATGGCCGCCACGATCCTTGTGCCGGTTTGTTTTGCCGGATTTCTTATGCTTCTTCTGGACAGCAGCATCGGCGAGCGGCTGATGGCGGCCGCGCATTGGGACGAAAGCGCCGACAGCCGATTGCTGGCGCTAAACGTTTTTCATTACATGAGCGGCGATGAGATCATGCTGGGAATGTCCGCC
Organism: Rhodospirillales bacterium; assembly: GCA_015654915.1. GTDB lineage: Bacteria > Pseudomonadota > Alphaproteobacteria > UBA9219 > UBA9219 > JAATFY01. Next base: position 8,343 of record JAATFY010000045.1, on the reverse strand, counting down.
GACCGCGTCGCCAATATTACCGACCGGATGAACGCCGTTGTCAGTCTCGGCGGCATCGAAAATCCGTGGCTATTAATGCTGATGTATTGCGGAGCGGTGGTGTTTCCGTTCTGGCTGGCGGCGACGCTGGCTTTTATGTACCGCCTGATGCGAAACCAGCCGCTGGTTCTTCAGCTTGCGGTGCTGGCCTATTTCCTTGTCGCGTCCACGTCCAATTCTTTCGGCCGCAAGGATTCGACCTATCTGATCATGGTGTGCGCCGTTATCTGCGCGGCACGGAGCCTGCGAGGCGATAAACCTCCAGAACCGCGGGCGCGATATTTGTCCAGTCAAACCGCGCACTAGAAGCGAGTGCCTGTTGGGCGAGGCGGGCGCGGTATTCATCGTTTTTCAATAACTTAATCATTGCTGCGCTGAAGGCGGGTATATCGCCGTAAGGCGTCAGGATACCGTCCTTCTGATCCGTAACCACGAAGGGGATGCCGCCGACACGGCTGGCAACCACCGGCACTCCGGCGGCCAACGCTTCGCACAAAACGATGCCTTGCGATTCCTCGCGCGAATAAAGGGCGAAAATCCGCGCGCGCCCTAGTAGTTCGAGAATTTCATGGCGCGGCAGATTGGGACAGAGATCGACGGAACCGGCGATCCCCAACTGCCCGACGCGTTTTTCCAGAAACCGGTAATAGGCGAGGTCGGTCAACGATCCGGCGATCACCAGCCGCGCTTCGGGTATTTCCTTCAGCAGTTCAGCGAAGGCTTTGATAGTTACATGGTGCCCTTTGCGCGGACTAAATACCCCCACGCACAAGACAAGCGGTTGCTCTTGCGGTTTAATATCCCGCAGGCTGGCGAGTTCTTCCATAAAGATTCCCTGCGGGATCACATGCACGGTATTTGAGGTCCGTACCGCCCCGCGGACATAATCCGTAATAACGACGATATGGGGCGCTGTGCGCAAGCAAAGCCGTTCCAGAGAACGGTAGAAGATATAACGTGCGGCATTGCCGACGGATTTACGATCGCGGAAAGCCTGCAACGTTTCCCTTTCGGTCAGACCGAGAAGGGTCCAGACGAAAGACAAACCCTTAATGCGCGCGATTGCGCATAGCGCTGCCTGCGTAAGGCCGGTGCCGTGAATATGCAGAACAGGGTTTTCGTATTGCCTTATTTCGCGAAGTATTTTCGGCAAGTAGACGATACTGGAAGAAAGAAAAAGAAAGGGAGCGTTCAGATAAATGACCTTTATCCCTTCCACGCGGGTCGATTTTAACGCCGTATTTTTCCTGACCGGCAGGGAAATAACTTTGACGTTCCCGACATCTTTCCGGCGCGACAGGGCGCGTGACAGCCCATAGACGGAAGCCTGAATGCCGCCTTTGATAAAAGCCGGATCTTCCGGAAAAGCCCCGACTATGACGACGTTGTGGGCACTCATTTTTTACCGGCAGGTGAAAATACGGCGTCATAAGCCGCCAGAAGTTTGGGCACCTCGAAAACCCACGCCAGTTCTTTTTCAATGCGCGTGCGGCCCAGCCGTCCCATGATATGGCGTTTGGCGGGACTGTCGACCAGCTCCACGATTTTTCGAGCCATATCCATGGTGTCGTTGGGCTTTGCATAGAGGGCCGCTTCGCCAGCCGAATAACGGCCTTCGTTAAGCTCGAACTGCACGATGGGCTTGCCGACGGCCATGTAATCCATGACCTTGTTCATGGTCGACTGGTCGCTCATGGCGTTGACTTCGTCGGGACTTACGCAGACATCCGCCGTATTCAGAACATCCAGCAAGGGCTGGCCCGTCAGGCGTCCGGTGAAGCTTACATAATGTTGTAAATCGTATTCTTCGACCGAGCGCTTGAGTTTTGCAAAAGCCGGACCGTCGCCTGTCAGAATAAAATGGATATCCCTGCGGTTCATATCGTGGACGATAATCCGTGCTGCTTCGATCAGATTTTGAACGCCGTCCTGCGGCCCCATTACGCCCATATAGGCGACAAGATGTTCCTTGCCCATCTTGAGCCCCAAAACATGCGGTGTGATTGTGATGCGTTCCAGATCGGGGCCGGAACGCACGATAAATACTTTATTCGGAGGCATTCGGCCGCGTGTGATTGCTATCTGGCGGTAGCTTTTGTTGGTGGCAATCGAAACGTCCGCCAGCATGAAAGTAAGGCGTTCCGACCACAGCATCATTTTATAGAAGAAATCTTTGCGATGGAATTTGGCCTCGTAAAGTTCCGGGCAAATATCGTGGTGATCGAACAGGAATTTCTTTCCGAACAGGTATTTGAAGAAACCGCCGATCAGGAAAATATTATCCGGTGGGTTGCAGGCGTGGATGACATCAAATCCTTGCGGGAATAATACTTTCCACGCCAGCAGGAATTCCCAGAACAGCGATAAGGAATACTCAATCAGATAACCAAGCGCGCCGGAGGCTTCAAACGGCAGCGGATGGCGGTAGATATGGACGCCTTCCAGAGATTCGTACGAAGCTTCGTAACCGCGTCCCTTCGGGCAAATCACCGAGACGACATAGCCGTTTTTGGCGAGCGTGGTTGCTTCCTGCCATACGCGCCGGTCGAAGGGCACGGGCAGGTTCTGCACGATCATCAGAACGCGGCGTTCTTCCATGGATTTGAAACAAAATATTTAACGCAGGAGGGACTTTGTCCGTAGCATACCAAAGTATGGCCGGAAAGCCCTTTACGGCATTGCCGTAATGATGCTGTTCACAGCTTGTGAATCCGAATGGGCGGTGCGGTCTACCAGAATACTATGGGGTGTCGCATCTTCGCCGTAAAGCTGCTGGTTCCATGTTTCACGTGGAGCAATGACCGAGCCTTCCAGCGACACGCCGACGAACAAACCTTCCGAACGGGCAAAGGCGTACATATCGGCCTTGGTGTCCATGCCGGTCGATGCATTTGCGCCGCGGCCCAGTTCGCCGATGGCCAGGCCTGCGTCGGCGCCGAGCGTCACTTCGCGATCCATGACCGCATTCAATCCCTTATCCGTCATGATCGTCAGGACGAGTTCGGACGTCTGGCCACCAATCTGCAAACCCCAGCTTATGCCGCCAAGCGTGTAAAAAGCAGGCGGGCTCCATTTGCCGTCTTCGCCGCGCACCAGCATGACGGCGTTACCGCCGCGGCCGCCGAAGAAGAACGCCGCGCGGATCAGATTGGGAACGATAATGATAGCTTTTGCGCGTGTGGCCAGATTGACGAGGCTGGGATACTGGTTATCGCTCATCATGCTCTGGAACGAAATACGGGCGCGTTCGACCAATTGCTCCGGTTCGCTGGTGAGTTCACCTGAACTGCGGCAGCTTGCCAGCGTCAAAAGCACGACAAAAATCAGAGATAAACGGCTGCGAATCATGGACATAACCTGTTCCTAACGGCTCTTCGAATAGCTGTGGCAGGGAATGTTGTCAAATATGGGGCGTCACTGGATAGCCAGAACGATGCCTAACACCGTGATTTCGACCACTTGTTGCAGAGTACCGAGCAGGGGCCCGTTATAGCCGCGCAGGTGATTGGCCCCGATAAGGGCGACGACCAGCCCCGCAACGCTGCCGGCGAGCAGGGCGGTTGCCGTATCCTCGCCCAGCACGGCAAAGGCAATGATGGCACCGATGCCAAGCGCTAAGCCTACGCGGGTGCCCGGCGGCTGGAGAAAGTGATCGGCAACGGGATCGCCCTCGATAGGGCGCAGCCATGAGGCCGCCACGACCATCAGGGCCCGCGACCAACTGCAGGCGACGATAAGCGCCTGAAATACGACTGCATTGTCGGCGAAGCTGGCGATTGCGCCGATTTTCACGATGATAATAAGGATGATGCCGAGTGTGCCGTAGCGCACCGAGCGTTCCTCGCGCAGCCAGCCGATTTTCTGCTCCTGATCCAGTTCCTTGCCGTACTGGTTGACGAGGCTGGCGAATTCTTCCTCGTGCAGCGCGCGCGTAATCCACAGCATACCTACTACGGCAAAAGTGGCGGTAATGACGCCGGGCATGCGCATTTGCGTTATAATCCAGTCCACACTGGCGCCGAACGTGCCGATGAGGGCGCCGATCAGCGGGAACCAGCCCATGGATTTGCGGATCAGCCGCGGTTTGGGCTCTTCCTTGAATGGCAGGTTAAAGCGGGTCAGGTAATTGGTTGCTATCGACAATTCAGCCCACATATTTTCGGGGGACGGCGGCTTGATGGTAACCGCGGGCTTGGGAGGCTGAATTTCGTTATTATCGCTCATGGATTTGTTATAAGCGGGTGGAGTCAAAACAGCAATGCTGGTATAATAAATTATAGTCCAAATAAGACCGTCATGCCCACGAAAGCGGGCATCCCGTTTGGTTTCGAACGGCAAAAAACACTAAACGGGATTCCGGCTCGCGTTCGCTACGCGAACTTGGCCGGAATGACGACCTAAGTATAGTTTGCAATAACGACCTGATCCCTTTCGGAGAGACAATTATGCAATTTCTTCTTGTAGCTTATGATGGAACCGATGCGGAAGCTCCGGCGCGGCGGCAGAAAGTACGTGCCGACCATCTCACCAACATGCTGAAGCTCAAGGATACCGGCAATTATATTCTGGGTGGCGCCATGTTGAACGAGCAGGGCGGTATGATCGGCTCGACCATAGTCGTCGATTTTCCGGATCTATCGGGGGTAGACAAATGGCTGGCAAGCGAACCTTATATTATCGGGAAAGTCTGGGATAAAATCGACGTGCACCCCTTCCGTGTTGCCGGTGTCGCCGCAGAAAATGTAAAGAAACCCTAAAGCCAAGGAGTTTTCATGTCATCCATCGAACGCACCGACGATTTGTTTTTTGCCCAGACCGGCATGGACCGCGCGAATGTCGAACGTACGGTCAACGATGCTTTGGCGGGCACCGATGACGGCGAGTTGTTTCTGGAATATAACCAGTCGGAAAGTTTGGTGTGGGACGACGGCAAGCTGAAGAGCGCGAGCTTTGATACGACGCAAGGCTTTGGATTACGCGCCGTGTCGGGTGAAACAACCGGATACGCCCATGCGGTCAATCTCGATGAAAAAGCCATCAAACGCGCCGCCGATACGGTGAAAGCCGTGAAGGGCGGCCATGCGGGAACGATGGAGCTGCCGCCGCAGGGCACGAACCGCCATCTGTACGACGAGGCCAATCCCTTGCAGGGCAAGGACTTCGCCGATAAAATTAAACTTCTGCAGGAGATCGACGCCTATGTCCGCGCCAGCGATTCGCGGGTGCATCAGGTCAGCGCCTCTTTAAGCGGCAGTTGGCAGGCGGTGCAGATCATCCGCGCGGGAGGTTGGCGCGCATCCGATATCCGCCCCTTGGTGCGCCTGAATATCTCCGTCGTTACGCGGCAGGGCGAACGCATCGAGGCGGGCGGCATGGGCGGCGGGGGACGTCTGGAATACGCGCGCTGGTTCGATCCGCAGGAATGGCGGCATCTGGCCGATGAGGCGCTGCGTAAATCGCTGGTCAATCTGGAAGCCGTCGATGCGCCTGCAGGCGAGATGACGGTCGTGCTCGGGCCCGGCTGGCCCGCCGTGATGCTGCATGAGGCTATCGGCCACGGCCTGGAAGGCGATTTCAACCGCAAGAAAACTTCGGCCTTTTCGGGTCTGATGGGGCAGCAGATTGCGGCCAAAGGCGTGACGATTGTCGATGACGGCACTATCGACCAGCGCCGCGGTTCCTTGACGATTGACGATGAAGGCACGCCGTCGCAATGCACGACGCTGATCGAGGACGGCGTTCTGGTCGGTTTTATGCAGGACCGGCTCAATGCCCGCCTGATGGGCGTGAAACCGACCGGCAACGGACGCCGCGAGGGATTCTCATCGCAGCCATATCCGCGCATGACGAACACGATCATGCGCTCCGGCACGCATACGCAGGAAGAAATCATCGCCTCGGTGAAGAAGGGAATCTTTGCCGTCGATTTCGGTGGCGGGCAGGTGGATATCACCTCCGGCAAATTCGTCTTCACCGCCAGCGAAGCCTATGAAATCGAGAACGGCAAGATCGGGCGGCCTGTTAAAGGCGCGTCGCTGGTCGGCACCGGCTTCGAGGCGCTGAAGCGCATCAGCATGATCGGCGACGATTCAATGATGGATGGCGGCATCGGCACCTGCGGCAAGAACGGCCAAAGCGTCCCTGTCGGCGTCGGCCAGCCCACTATGCGCATCGATCAAATGACGGTCGGTGGCAGGGGAGGCTAACCCTTCACGTCATTCCGGAACATTTTCTCTTCGACGCGAAGCGACGAAAGAAAATTGATCCGGAACCTAGTCAGATGAGCAATAAGAACTTGAATAGAAGCAGTGCACTGGCTGGGCCGCTGACTGGGTTCCGGATAAATTGCCTCGCTTTGCTCGTCAATTTTCCGGAATGACGTTTTTTGTAGAAAAAAGCGCATTGATATGCAGAAATCCCGCTATTACTTTCATGTTTTTATGATAATTTATGCCGTGGTCACATTCATGGGAGTTATCAATGAACCGTCGCGATTTTCTGCAAACTCTTGGCGTGGCCGTTCCTACTGCGGTGGCAACCGGTTTGATGACACGCTCCGGCACGGATTCTTCGGCCCGTAAAAATAAGGACATCACCGAACGTATTCTCGACACAAAGCAGATGAATTGCAGCTACATCACCTATGCGCCTTTCATCATGAAAGACCCCAACAATGGGCGGTTATCGGGCCTGTTTTATGATCTGACGCAGAAGATCGGCGAGCTTGCCGATATCGAGATGAAATGGGGTGTCGAGACAACCTACGCCACGCTGGCGGAGGATTTACGGCATGAAAAAGCCGATTTGTTTGCCGGTGGCTTATGGCCGGAGCCGAAGCAGGCAAAAGCCGTAAATTATTCTCTTCCGGCCTTCTATTCAGGTCTCGGCGTATATGTGCGTGGCGACGATCATCGTTTTGACAAGAATATGGGCAAACTTGACGACCCGCAATTTCGCATTGCTACCATCGACGGCGAGATGTCGCAGATCGTCCAGCAAAGCGATTTTCCAAAAGCTTCTGTTCTCGGCCTGCCGGATAACAGTGATATTTCACTTTTGGCCGAGAGCATTGCGAGCCATAAGGCCGATGCCACTATTATCGAGAAAGCCGTGGCCAATCTTTATATGCTGAAGAACCCGGGATCGCTGCGCAACCTGACGGATGCCAAACCGATCCGTATTTTCGAGAATACGTGGGCTTGCGCGTTCAGTTCTCCGCGCCTGAAAAACACCATCGATATCGCCGTTAAGGAAATGCTCAGCAGCGGTTACGTCGATAAGATTATGGCCCAATATGAACAGGTACAGGGCAGTTTTTATCGGGTACGTCCGCCGGTTTAATGATACTTGCCCGGAATGCCGCCGAGTTCGTTCATCAGGGATTGGATAAGGCTGTTTACGTGATTGTCGGCATCCGGGGCCTGTCCAAGCTGTGATTTCAAGGCAGATATTTGGCCCTGCAAATCGCGCGCCCGCGCGCGGGACACATTGGCGAGGCGATCTTCCTGCGCTTTTTGCATCTGCAAGAGTTGAGCAGCCTGCGAATTGTTTTGAGTTCCAGCCTGCGCCTTTTTGTTCTGCTCGGCCTGTTCAGCCTCGCGGCGCTGGAGATAAAGGCGTTGATAATTGTCGCCGGTCATTCTTTCGGAGGTTTTTTCCGCAGGAGAGGCGTTCGGTGTTTTCGCCGGAGCGCCTCTTCCCTCGTAAGGATTTTTCAATGGGGCGCTGCCCATGGCACCCAGCCCCGCAGACGCAGACCGGACAGAGCCGCCGGAACTGTTGCCGCTTCTTGCGTAAGGATTTACGGACGATGGCGATCCGCCGAGGCCGCTTCCGCCGGACGAGAAAGGATTTTTGCCCGGCCCGGATGGAGGTTTTTTATCCATGTTTTTCCTTCGATAGGAACGCGCCCGAAATTATGTTCCAGGATAAAACAATCTCTATTAAAAAATTCTGAATTTTACTTTGCTGGCGGAAGCAGGCGGTATTCGTCGAAAATATTCTGCATACTGAAACTTTTGCTTTGATATTGCGCCAGCATTTTGTCGGCGGCGGTCTGGCCGCTTTCGGCGAATTCGGACAGGACATCCAGATAACGCGTTTCGTCCGCGCCTTCATTCATCACCGCACGGCGGCGAAGGCCGTCTTTTGCCAGCAGCAAGGCATCGCGGGCGATATCCCTGACATTGCGTCCGCCTATTTCGGCATCGAAGCCGAGGCGCGGCACATCGGCATGCAATTTCAAGCGATCTTCTTCCGTCCAGCCTTTAACGATATCCCATGCGCTGTCCATCACTGCGCCGT
>JAATFY010000047.1 GCA_015654915.1 Rhodospirillales bacterium | reverse complement strand
GACCCTGCTTTGCACGCCGCCCGGCCAAAGTCAGGCCTATGACGGCATGGCGCAGCTGGTCGGCCTTTGTATCGACGAAATGTACCGTTGGCGCGACGACAGCGGCGCCAACACCGAGGCGCGGCCCTATCTGGTGCGGGTCGAGCCCGAAGTCGACGAGGCGCTGGCGAAATTCGATGTCCATCTGCCGGTCGATCCTTACTGGTGGGATGTCGTCGATGCGCTCTATGACAAGGGCGCGTATCACGAAGCCATGCTGGCGCAACGCCACGCCGTGCCGACTTTGGTCGATGCGGTAACGGCGGCGCGGCGTCCGCAAATACGCGCACTCCTTGAAGAAACGCAGATCGGCGCCTCGGCGGAAACCGTCATCCATGCCTTCGAGCGCATGATTGCATCCTCCGTGCGCGAGTTTCCCATTCTGGCGTCCGTGACGCATTTCGACATCGCCAACGCGCGAATCGCCGCCATCGATCTGCAGGATGTGGCGCCGCAGGGCGACGATCTCGCCGACCGCCAGACGGCCATCATGTACATGCTGGCGCGCCACGCGCTGGTTCGTTCCTGGTGGCTCGGCGCCGACATTCTGCGCTCGGTGCCGGAGAAATACCGCCCCTATCACGAAGCGCGTCTGCGCGACATCCGCGAGACGCCGAAACGCATCTGCTTCGACGAATTCCACCGCACCAGCAAAACCAACGCCGTGCGCTCGCAGGTTATCCGCGACGTCCGCGAAGGCCGCAAATGGGGCGTGCAGATCGTGCTGGCCTCGCAATTGCTCGATGATTTCAGCAAGGACATGGTTGACCTCGCCACCGGCGTATGGATTTGCGGCACCGCCGTTTCGGATCGCGCCATTACCGAAACCGCCGACCGTTTCGGCCTGTCCGATACGGCGCGCTGGGTGATGCGTTACCGCCTGACCGGCCCGCGCCCGAGCGGCGCGCCCGTGCTTCTGCTGCTCTCGACTAACGAAGGCCGTTACGAACAGCATCTTATCAACACCTTGGGTCCCATCGAGTTGTGGGCTCTCTCGACTTCCGCCGAAGACGTGCAGCTTCGTACCCAGTTGTATGTCGCGTTGGGCGCCGGCCACGCGCGGCAAGTCCTGGCTAAATTTTTCCCCGGCGGCTCGGCCCGGCAGGAAATCCGCCGCCGCATTGTTCTTCGCACCGAGAAAGGCGAGGTTGAATCCGGCGCGATCGGAGTTGTCATCGCGGAAATGGCCGAAGAATTGATTGCCAACACGCGCGGCGACTCAAGCAAAACGATGGTCAAAACGTGAGCAACGGCGGCCAACAGCGCGGCGAACCCGAACCCGCAATGTCGCTGATTTTTATGGGGATTTTCCTATTCGGCGTCGGCTGGGCAATTTGGCATTTCTTCAAAGCCCCGATCCTCGAGGCCCTGCGCTGGGTGCGTTACGGCGAACTCTGGATTCTCAATTTTTTTACCGGCCACCGTTACGATTCCTGCCTCGACTGGCTGCGTACGGCGCGTTTCGGCGAGACCAACCCGTCGCCGCAGCTTGTCCAGTGGGCCGATCAGTGTTTCGGACCGGGTTCGCTTCAGAATCTGTCGCCCGACCAGACGGCTTCTTATTATGCTTTGTCCGCAGACCGGGTAGGCGCGCTGGAAAGCGGCATGATGAATTACTACCGTTGGCCGATCGCTTTCGGCTTCGGCGTCTTGGCCATCTACACATCCTTCTTCTGGTCGCGTGGCAAATTCAAGACCAAATATACGTTGGAAACCTTTATCAAAGTCCAGGCCAGAATGTGGCCGGTCATTTCGCCGATCGTCGATTTCAACCCGATGACCAGCGCGCGGGCGCCCGGCAGCACGGTGCCGGATAAACTGCCGCTGTTCGCCGAGGCGTTGTCGCCCGAGGAGTGGATTTCCTGGCATCGCATCCCGGTCACCAACAATATCCCTGACCGCGAAGCGACGCGGCGGGCTTTCCTGCTGCAACTGGGCCCGCGTTGGAACGGAATCGCGGGCCAGCCGCCTTATATTCAGGCGTTAATCGCCGCCTATGCCCTGAAGGGGGTGCAAAAGCGCGAAGAAAGCGACGATATTCTCGGGCGCATATCGCAATGCTGGTCGGCGCAAAAAGGGTTTCACTTGACTACCGCCTTGACCGCCGAAATCAAGGGTTTGATCAACGATCAAAATGTCGGCGGGCAGGCGCTGGCTATGGCGCAGGAACACGCCTATCGCACCACCGCTTTGCTGGGCGTCCTGCGATGGGCCCGCTCGCGCGGCGGCGTGCTGGCTCCCGCGCAATTCCTGTGGTTGCGGGGCACCGATCGTGTGCTGTGGTACGCCCTGAACAATCTCGGCCGCCGCTCGTTCCAT
>JAATFY010000178.1 GCA_015654915.1 Rhodospirillales bacterium | reverse complement strand
AGCAATCGGCGCATTTTGCCGCGGCGGGTTGATCCAAGTCATGGCGGATCGGCCATGGCAGCATCATGCGAAAAGGCCCATAGGGACTGCTGACGGATGAAGATGTTCAAGGATCACTGCCGCCAAGCGTTGGACTCCATTCGCGGTCAAGGACGCTATCGGGTGTTCACCCCGCTACAGAAGCGAGCGGAGGGGTTTCCCTATTACCTGCGACCGGATGGGTCGCGCGTGCTGGTGTGGTCGGCGAACGACTATCTGGCGATGGGCGGGCATCCGGTGGTGATCGAGGCGGCGTGCGAGGCCGCGCGGACCATGGGCGCCGGCGCCGGCGTAACCCGGAACATCAGCGGCACCAGCCCGTTGCATGACGCGTTGGAGGCGGAACTCGCTGACCTGCATGGCAAAGACGCGGGGCTGATCTTCACCTCGGGGTTCGTATCGAACCAGGCAGCGCTGTCGACGATCCTGAATTCGTTTCCGAACGGGCCGGACCAGCCCTGGCACGTGTTCTCGGACGCGAAGAACCACGCCTCGATGATTGTCGGCATCAACAAGCATCATCCCGAAAAACATATCTTCGCGCATAACGATCTGGACGATCTCGAACGGAAACTTGCGGCTGCCGATCCCGATGCGCCCAAGCTGATCGCCTGCGAAAGCGTCTATTCGATGGATGGCACGGTGGCACCCCTGCGGGCGATCGGCGAGTTGGCCGAAAAATACGGCGCGCTGACTTACCTCGATGAAGTGCATGCCGTCGGGTTATACGGGCCGTCCGGCGCCGGCGTTGCCGAGCGCGACGGCGTCCTCGGTATGTTCGATATCGTCGAAGGCACGTTCGGAAAAGCCTTCGGCCTCGCGGGCGGTTATATCGCCGGCTCGCAGCTTCTCGTCGATAATATTCGCAGCCATGCGCCGGGATTTATCTTCACGACCTCCATGCCGCCGGTCGTGGCCGCGGGCGCTCTGGCCAGCCTCGGCGTCCTTAAAACAGCCCATGATTTACGGGCGCGGCAACAGCGGCAAGCCCGGTATTTACGGGACGAATTGAGCGCCGCGGGCCTGCCTGTCATACAGACCGAAAGCCACATCGTGCCGCTCCTGATCGGCGGCGCGCATTGCTGCAAGGGCGTGGCCGACTGGCTGTTCGAGAACGCCAGCATCTATGTCCAGCCGATCAACTATCCGACCGTCGCCGTGGGCGAAGAGCGCCTGCGCCTGACGCCCTCGCCGCTCCATACCGACGCGATGATCGATGAACTCGTCGGCGCGTTGGATTATCTCTGGCAACAGCAACATTTGCCACGGCAGAAGGTGGCGTAAGACTTCGGGTTTCGTAAAAAAGTTTTTTGACTAAATTATTTTCCGGTATTTCATATGCATAAACATCATCTCTCCATAGACAGCCTCGCGCAATTTGACGCACATCTCGGAACCTTGGTGGGCCGAAACCAATGGTATGTACAGGACGTATTTAAAAATGAATCCCTGAGCGGAAGTCACCCTAGCGCCCTCAAGACCTTTATGGGTCTTGCACTCGCCAAACTGGGACAAGAAAAAAATTCCATCGGCGAAACGCTCGGTCTTCTGGGAACCATCGCCGAAATCGGCCGCCGGCTCAATCCGCAATCACCCTACGAGGGCATTGCGTATGGTTGCGGTGCCTGCGTTGAAGATGCGCTGGAGAGTCTCAAGACTGCAGCAAAAGACAGTTTCGAATCCTACTTCCAAGCCGAGAAAGACGGGTACGTCGAACACCGGGTGCCGCGCTTATGGCATCGCGCGCTAACCTCCTTCGGATTGCCTTCGTATCGCGCGGCGGCGCGCCTCGGCAAAAACAATGCCTCTGTTCGCGTGCTTGTGCAGGCTACAGAATTTGTCCTGTGCCGACGAGCCGAAGGCGCTTTCCTGAAAATGGCCGATCTTCTCGTGAAAGATAACTTCGATGACGCGTGGAAGATCATCGAGAAACATATTTTTCCCGAGGAATACGCGAAACGACCAGCTGTTCAGCAAGCCGCGGCACGGGCCTATGCAGCAACAAGAACATAATTAGGCGGACTATTTCGCCTTCATCATCGCCGCGGCGGTGTCCGCCATGCGGTTGGAGAAGCCCCATTCGTTGTCGTACCAGCTCATCACGCGCACGAAAGTGCCTTCGTTGACCTGGGTCTCGTTGAGGGCGAAGATCGACGAGCGCGTATCTTGGTTGAAATCGGTCGAGACCAATTCTTCCGTATAGATGCCGAGAATGCCTTT
>JAATFY010000132.1 GCA_015654915.1 Rhodospirillales bacterium | reverse complement strand
TAAGGCTCTTAAAGATGTGCCGCTTGGTGAAGTAGTATTGGTGGCGCCGACATATAAAAACGCAGAAGGCGTGGATATCGACGGAACGCTGCACAATTCGAGCTTCATCGAAAAGCCGGATTTTTCGGCAGCCATGCGCATATCGCGCGGGTTTTCGAGAAGTCCGTAATAACCCAAAGAATTCGCCCCATTATTAGAGAGAACAGACGTGACGAATGTAATTATCAAAGAGTCGGAAGACCAGCCAAATCTTTCCATCGAAACACCGCGGCTTCATATCCGGACATCGCGATACGAAGATGCGGACGCCATGACGGCTATGTTGCAGGTTCCGGGTGTGGCGGATCGTCTGGCGCTCTTCAAGCTTCCTTACGAGCCTATAGAATCCGAGATATGGTGCATGAATGCCGAAACCGGGCTTGCTTCGGAAAATAACTGGCTTATGGCGATCCTGCATCGCGAGAACGAAAAGCAGATTGGTTGCATTGGACTGCATCGCGACGCAGCGGTGGGCGGAGATTGGTTGCCCACACGTTCGGCCGCCTCTTATACGAATACGGCTGAGATTGGCTACTGGATTGGCAAGGATCATTGGGGACATGGCTATGCCAGTGAGGCCGTTGGCGCCATGCTGTATTTCGGGTTCGAAAAGCGCGACTTGACGATGATACATGCCAGCGCGTCTCCGGAAAACGAGCAATCCGACCATATTCTTCTCAGACACCAGTTCCGCCAATGTGGAACGTTTATGCGCGAGATCGCGGATGGCCGCACGCGCCCTTCCGTGCGTTATGAACTGACCGCGCCGGAATGGCGCGCCAATCACGGCTGAAGCAAGGCCGTTTTTATCGCAGAAAATCCGTGACAAGCCCGATCTGGTCCGCATCCATCAGCGCGGGCGCGTGGCCGACATTCGGGAATTCGACCAGTTTCGCTTTCGGTCCGCGCTGCGTCATGTCGTGCGCCGTTTCGGCGGGCAGGACATCGGAATTTTCGCCGCGCAGCAAGAGCACAGGGCATGTGATGCGGTCGTAGAATTCCCAGATATCGACATCCTTGTCGAGGCCGAGAAAATTCTTGGCAATCGCCGGATCGTGCCCGAGCGCCAGCATGCCGTTCGGAAGTTTGCGGGTGCTGTTCGCCGTCAACTCGCGCCAGTCCTCGTCGCGCGTGATGCCGAAGGAGGCGTAGATTTTCCGCAAATACTCCTCGACGCCCTTGGCATCAAGGAATTCCGGCACAAGGCCGACATATTCGCCGATGCGTTGCAGCGCCGCCTTCGGAATGAAAGGCCCGACATCGTTGATGACGAGGCGGCGGATCGGCGTGTTCGGTTGCGCCGCCAGCAACATGCCGATCAGGCCGCCCATCGATGTGCCGACCCAATCGACAGTAGCTGCGCCCGTACGGGCAATCAGCGCGGTCATATCGGCGCAATAATGCGGGTAGCTGTAGAGCGCGGGATCCTTGAGCCAGTCGCTTTTGCCGCGTCCCGGCATATCAGGGCAAAAAACCTGTGCGGCGGATTGCAGCCTTGCGGCCAGCCGGTCGAAATCGCGGCCGTTGCGCGTCAGCCCGTGCGCGCAAATCACCGGCGGGTTTTGCGTCTGTGTGCCCCATTCGGCATAGGCGATGCGGTGAAAGCCGAGCGGGCTCTGGCCGAGGACATATTTCTGTTCCATGCACAAAGAAGTAACGTCATTCCGGAAAAATTATCAAGCGTTGGTTGGTGACAGCCGTTCGTCACCCCCGCGCAAGCGGGGGTCTCGTTTGTTTTTAACACACAGAAAACAGGAAACGGGATGCCCGCTTTCGCGGGCATGACGACACAGGTAACGGGTTTATAAGAAAATCACGGCGAATCCTCGAAAGCTGTGATATAGAAACAGGGCAAGCCTGATCCGCGAGTTGCCATGCCAAAACTTTCCTCCGTCCTGAAAAAAATCCTTTCCGTTATTCTTGTCCTTGCCGTCGCCGGTGTTATCGCGCTCGGCAGTTACGGCGCATGGATATTCCACGAGGATATGCCGCAATATGAAGGAACCGAGGTGATGCCGGGGCTTGCGGGTCCCGTCCATATCTACCGCGACGAGCATGGCGTCCCGCATATTTTTGCCTCCGACATGAACGATGCCGCCCGCGCGCTCGGCTATATTCACGCGAGCGAGCGTCTGTTCCAGATGGAAATGCAGCGCCGCGCCGGAGCCGGACGTCTGTCCGAGGTTCTGGGTTCCTCCATGCTCGGCGTCGATAAATTCATCCGCACGCTCGGGCTTTACGGATTGGCCGAAAGCAGCGCGGCTTCTTTGTCGCCCGAAGCGCAAACATTTTTTCAGGCCTATGCCGACGGCGTCAACGTGTGGCTCGACAGCCATAAAGGCAAATTGCCGCCGGAGTTCGCGCTTCTTTCGATAAAGCCGGAGCCGTGGAAACCCGCCGATTCCGTGGTGTGGGGCAAGCTGATGGGCT
>JAATFY010000154.1 GCA_015654915.1 Rhodospirillales bacterium | reverse complement strand
GGCGCTGTCACAACGGTCGAAGATGCGCTGAAGAACGCCGAAAGCATCGGCTATCCCGTCCTGATCAAGGCGGCGGCAGGTGGCGGCGGTAAAGGTATGAAGGTGGCGCATAGCGCCAAGGAATTGCCGGAGTCTTATCAACTGGCGCGTGGCGAAGCCCGCGCCGCCTTTGGTAACGATGAAGTCTATATGGAAAAGTATCTCGAAAGGCCGCGCCATATCGAAGTACAGCTTTTGGGCGATACGCACGGCAACGCCGTCCATTTCGGCGAGCGCGATTGCTCGATCCAGCGCAACCATCAGAAAGTCATCGAAGAAGCCCCATCGCCCGGCCTCAACAGCTGCGAACGCGAGAAAATCGGCGCGCTGGCCGCTGGGATCATCCGGAAGCTCGGCTATCGCGGCGTCGGCACGATCGAATTTCTCTATGAGAACGGGCAATTCTATTTCATCGAAATGAATACCCGCCTGCAGATCGAGCACACGATCACCGAAATGATCACCGGTATCGACCTGGTGCGCGAGCAGATCCGCGTCGCCGCCGGCCTGCCCATCACCTACAAACAGAAAGACATCGTTTTCAACGGCCATGCCATCGAATGCCGCATCAATGCCGAAAATCCCGAAACCTTCGCGCCCTCGCCGGGTAAAATCGTCGGCTATCACCCGCCGGGCGGCCTCGATGTCCGCGTCGATAGCGCCCTTTATGACGGCTACCGCGTACCGCCGCATTACGACAGCATGATCGCTAAACTGATCGTGCGCGGCACCAACCGCAACGAATGCCTCTTGCGCCTGCGCCGCGCCCTTGAAGAATTCGTGATCGGCGGGATCGATACGACCCTGCCGCTACACCGCCGCCTCATCAGCCAGCCCGATTTCATCAATGGCGATTACGATATTCACTGGCTGGAAACATTTTTGAATAGAAAATAAAAGCTTATTCAACCGCTTAGCCTTCGGGTGAAAGTATTATTAATCTTGACTGCGTAGGCATGTAATTGATAGAACAATACATGAAAGATAATGTTATTTAATTAATAGGTGAAACATGACCAGAACAGTTTTTAAATCGGAACTGCAAGGTTCTCAATTGATAGGACCGATTGAGAAAATTTTTAAAGATGCCGTTAGAAAATATAATACTCAGTCGGGAACTCAAATAAGGTGCGAAAGAATCGACTCTCTTCTTTCACGCAATTCCGGATCATCAGTCAATTTTGAACTTACAACTCCTTCGGCAGGATTATTCGGTACTGGGCTTTTTAAGAACTGGATTGGGCCAGCACAACGTACGACCGTTATGCTTACCCCTTTGACCGAAGCCATGCGGCATAGAATATGTGCTCCAGAAGATCTGGTGAAAGTTCACGGCAACGACGTAACTCTATATGCCAGCATGGACGACCTTCAATATAGAGTCGACCCAACAGGCCATTTAGTGCAGATGATGGCTCGGGCTTTTACAAAAGTCCCAAAATTATAATATATATAACTGAAAGATATTCGCACATATTGATCGCTTAACTTCAGCAATCGGTACTTCATGTCCAACCGTTCGCTGCATCTTCTGACGCCCGATATCCTGCTGCGTGCTTACGCGGCGGGAATTTTTCCGATGGCGGAAAGCGCCGACGCGACGCAGCTGCACTGGTTCGACCCGCCGGTGCGGGCACTTATCCCGCTGGATGACAGTTTTCATGTGTCGAAGCGGCTCAAACGCACGCTGCGGCAGAAACCCTACACGATCAAACTGAACACGGCTTTTGGCGAGGTTATGCATGCCTGCGCCGCCCCCGCTCCCGCCCGCGATGCCACATGGATCAACCACGAGATAATAAGCCTCTACACCACCCTGCACTGGCGGGGCCATGCGCATTCGGTCGAGGCATGGAACGGCAAGGATCTGGTCGGCGGGTTATACGGCGTCAGCCTCGGCGGCGCGTTTTTCGGCGAGAGCATGTTCAGCCGTAAAACCGACGCCAGCAAGATCGCGCTGGTGTATCTGGTGACCCTGTTACGTTATTGCGGATTTACGTTGCTCGACACGCAATTCCAGACCGAACATCTGGCGCAGTTCGGAACCTTTGAAGTCACGCGCGCGAATTATTTGCATCTACTGGCGGGAGCGATCAAGCAACCGGCGAAACTGACGCTTCCAACAGATCCCGACTGGGATCATTTGGCGGGTACAGCCTTGCAGCCCGTCACCCAGATATCGTAAACCGGATGCTCCATCGCCGATAAAGCCGGACTCGAGGCGAACATCCAGCCGTGAAAGACCGGCAAATCCTTTTCACCGGGTTTGAACTCGCTGACCTCGAGAAAAGCGGCGGCTTCCGGCGTTTCTTCCGGCGGCGTCACGCGACAGGTATGCACGGTAATCAGCAGCGTACCGAACTTCAGCGGCTGGTTGATGGGAACTTCGAGTTCCTCGACCCGCGCGGTCATTTTGTCGAGCGCGCGCAAAACAGCGATGGGTTGCTCCAAAGTTGGCACAGTCGCAAGGGCGGGGACAGTCGAGCCGGACATGAAAACAACGAACAGAAAACAGAAAACCACCTTACGTATGTCATGCCCGCGAAAGCGGGCATCCCGTTTGGTTTCTGTCGGCAAAAAAAACAAACGGGATTCCGGCTCGCGCTCGCTCACGCTCGCTTGGCCGGAATGACGTAGTCTTTGTTTCGGCATCAGGGATGCGCGGGTTGCGCGGCTGCGCCCTTCGCCGGCGTTGCCGAAGCGGAGGCAGCGGCAGGAGTGTCACCCCGTTTCGAACTGTAGATCAACTGACCGATCAAATCGTCGAGCCGCAAAGGAGCCTGCGTGCGCGTGACGCGCCCGGTGCCGTCGGTCTTGATCATTTCATCATCCACGCCCGGCTCCAGCGACATATATTTGCCACCAAGCAGGCTTTCAGACGCCACAAGCGCCATCGTGTCGGTCGGCAATTTGACGCGCGGATCGATTGTCATCGTGACATTGACGAGATATTCGTTGGGGCCCGGATCGGTGATGAGGTGCATTCCGGAAACCGAACCGATTTTCACGCCGTTGACCTTGACATCGATGCCTTCTTTAAGGCCGTCAACCATGGGAAAATTTGCCGAAACCGTATAGCCCTTCACTTTCTGGAAATCGGCGCTCGAATAGGCGAAGGTCATGAAGACTGCGGCGATGACCAGCACCACGGCGCCCAAAACGGTCTCGAAAATACTGCGGCCCATTTTCTTTCTCTCCTTGGATTAGTCTTCAGGCTGCCAGGCTT
>JAATFY010000215.1 GCA_015654915.1 Rhodospirillales bacterium | reverse complement strand
GTAGAAAAAGAACTGACAAACACCAGATTCGGCTCTTTGCTCTCTGTCGCCGACATACATGCTGAACGAGCCGAAGCCATGGAAAGAATGCGTCCATTGGCCAATTCATTCAAGGCACTTGCGGAATCCGTTCCCGCGCCGAAATAATTTCTAGGCGATAATATCCGGCAGCAACTTGCTTTCGATCTTGATGATCTCGTCACGCAGGAATAATTTGCGTTTCTTCAGCCGCTGAATCTGGATCATGTCCGGCACGACCCGTTGCGACAGCGCCTGGATGGCATCGTCGAGGTCGCGGTGCTCGGCCCGCATCTCCGCCACGCGTTCTTTTAATTCGTCCTGTTCGTTCATAAACCAGCTGTTTTATCGGTCGGTGGGCGCTCTCCATAGCAGAAAAATCCTTTTCGTGCCATGGTTCTGTTGGGCCCGATTCCCCGCCAAACCAAAGGCCTGTAAGGCTTTCCTCCGAGGTTACTTATGCCGACCCCTGCCAAGCGAATCGCGATCCTGACCAGCGGCGGCGACTGCGCCGGCCTGAATGCCGTTATCCGCGCCGTTGTCCTGCATGCCGCCGAATTGAACTGGGAAATCGTCGGCGTCATGTCCGGCGCGCACGGGCTGATCAGCCGCCCGCCGCAGACGATGGCTTTGGACGTCACGAAAGTCGATACGGTGATGATGCGGCAAGGCGGCACCATTCTCGGCACCACCAACAAGGGCGACCCGTTCGCCTATCCGATGCCGGACGGCAGCATTAAAAACCTGTCGCAGGATATGGTCGAAGGTTTCCGCTCGTTGAAATGCGATGCGCTTATCGGCATCGGCGGCGACGGCAGCCTCGATATTCTTTTGCATCTTGCCAAGCAGGGCAACTTCCCGATCATCGGCATACCCAAGACAATCGATAACGATGTCTGCCTGACGGAGACGTCCATCGGGTTTGATACCGCCGTCGCCGTGGCAACCGAAGCGCTCGATCGCTTGCAGCCGACGGCAGCCAGCCACGACCGCATCATGATCTTGGAAGTGATGGGGCGCGACGCCGGGCATATCGCGCTTGAGGCGGGCATTGCGGGCGGCGCCGATGTCATCCTCATCCCCGAAATTCCCTACGACATCCAGAATGTCGCCAACCACATCAAGGACATTCACAAAAAAGGCCGCAATTTCGCGCTGGTCGTTGTATCCGAAGCCGTTCGCACGCAGGAAGGCTCGAAGATGATGAACGAGCTATACGGCGGGCAAAAACGCATGGGCGGCATTGGCCATGTCATCGGCGCTCAAATCGCCGATCTGTGTCAGGCGGAAACGCGCGTTACCGTGCTGGGCCATGTCCAGCGCGGCGGCCAGCCCAGCGCGCAGGACCGGCTGATCGCGGCTGCTTTCGGTGTGCATGCGGTCGAACTTATCAAGGCCGGAAAACTCAACCGCATGGTGGCGTGGTCGAACCGGAAAGTCGTCGATGTGCCGCTGGAGGACGCCGTGAAGCGTAACCAGCAAGTGGAAAAGGACGGCTCGATGGTCAGGACGGCGCGTGGTTTGGGAATATGTCTCGGCGATGCTTAAGAAGAAATAATACTGCGATTTTTGTTAACGTTTTCAATTTTCGCCTATTAACAGCCTGATAGGCTTTTTATATGATCGTTTGGTTAAAAGGCTTTTACCAACGATCTGAAAATAATCAGAAAAGTCAAATCCTACATACGGGATTATTGTGAAATACGTCACAAAATTCCCGCATCTTCTTCAACACAAGAGCCCTGAGTCGTGGTAGGATGGCTGCATCGATTATCGCGAAACCTGAATATGAAGGAGGCTCCAGATGGCGCTTGAACAGCGGATTGAATCTTTGAAAAAACGTCACACCGAAATCGATTTGAAACTTCTGGCGGAAGAAGCCCGCCCTGCTCCAGATGACGGAGTATTGCATCAGCTAAAATGGCAAAAATTGTGTTTGAAAGACGAAATGAGCCGTCTCATGACAGGCTCGGATCAGCGACAAGCGGCTTAACTGCCGTTTGATTCCTGATTCAAAACAGCCTTGGCGCCTCGTGGCCCAAGGCTGTTTTTTTATGCCCTTCGCAACTGCACAACGCGAAAACTCCTGAAATAGGGCCATTAACCATAAACCTCATGCTCTCGCCGCGCATGAAAGCAAATACCCGCTTGTTCCGATTTTTATCCGCATGTTAGGGTCATGCGCCTCATTAAAGCTTTGATCCCGCATGGCAATCATTGCAAGGCAAGTATTTTAGAAAGAAAAGGTTTGGTCTGTGTCTAGAATAGAAAATCTTTGGGCCTCGACGCGCCTTTTATTGAGACGGCTTTCAAGGTCGCAGCGCGTTGTCCTTATTCACAATCGCAATATTATTGCGAAAGCCTATCTCGATACCTTGCTGGCCCAAGGCCATAAAATCGTCGTCATTGAAAGCGAAGCCGACAAAGGCGCGCCTTACATCGCCGAGCACAAAGACAACCCCAATATAAAAATCGTGCCCCTTATAAAACCGGGCGAAAGAATAGAGTCGCCGGCCAAAGCGTGGATCGATCCCAATCGCATCCTCGATATCATGTATGAAAACGATGTTACGGATATCGTCGTGGGCTATGGATTTCTCGCCGAGAACCCGACTTTTGCCGGCATCTGCCGCGCGCTGGGATATTATAAATTTCACGGGCCCAGCCCTGAAATACTCAGACTTCTGGGAAGCAAATATAATTCCAAGGTGGAGGCCCGGAAGGCCGATATGGAAGTCGCCGACTTCTCGGACCTTGTAAAGATCGGTTACCTGAATCCGCCTGCCGGAACGCCGCTGGATGATATCGACCGTCAAAAAGAACGCGCATGGGAACAATTGCGCGCGGGCGTCGAACAGGCGGGCGGCTATCCCGTCATGCTCAAGGCCGACGAAGGCGGCGGCGGCCGCGGCCAGCGGCGCTGCAATAACGAAAACGACTTGAAAGACGCATTTGAAACCATTCCCGGAGAAGCTCTTAAGTTTTTCGGCAGCCCGAATATTTTCCTGGAGAAATTCGTCGAAGCCGCTCCCGGCGCCAATATCCACCATATCGAAGTCCAGTTCGCGCGCGACAAAGACGGGCTGAGCTGGTTCAGTCCGCGCGAATGCTCCATGCAGATCAGCCGGCAAAAAGTTCTGGAAATGACCGCCGATTTTACCCGGTTGCTTGGAGAAAAATGGAAAGCGCAAGGACTGAGCGCCAGCGAGATGGCGGATCGCGCGCACGAGCTGGAATGCAAAATATTCAATCAATGCGAGAGGCTAATAAATAACCTCGGCTATGTCGGCATCGGTACGGCCGAGTTTCTATTCGACACCAGCACCGAAACTTTCCGCTTCATGGAAGTCAATCCTCGCATCCAGGTCGAGCACGGGGTTACCGAAGAAGCCGAAAGCAGAGCCGGTGCGCGGCTGGACCTAAAACTGATACAGTTACAACTGACGGATAACGGCTCGCTGCGCGATCACGAAATCTGCCGCAGGCAAAGTGAATATCGCGAACAGCATAATGGCGAATTTCCCCGCTCGATGCGCAGATTTGCCATCGAAGCCCGCGTCAATGCCGTCAATACCGCGCAAAGAATCGCCGCGACGGGCCTTGTCAAAAAATTCTCGGTTCCTCCGCAGTATGGCGTACGCGTGGATTCCGGGATCGATGAAGACACATACGTTACCGGAAAGCTCGATCCGCACGTTGCCAACATCATAGCCACTGCTGAAACTTTCGATGCGGCGCATTCGTTGCTGAAGGAAACTCTGGCCGAAACCGTACTGATCGGCGTCAACAACAATCTGGATTTCTTGCGCCGAACGCTTGACCTTCCCGAATTTGCATCGGCCCAATATGACATCGGCTATCTTGACAAGCATCAGCGTTATCTGGGCCAGGCGGAAGAGCTGGACGGGCTTGCCAATTATATCGCTTACAAGACGGTCAATCCTTCGGAAGGGAAGCGTCTCACGACTGAGACGACGGATTATACGGTTACCAAACCTGTTTTCGATCCCGCTGAACAGGATCGACTGATCGTGCTAGCCCAGAAAAAGAAGAGTGAGTTTTTACACGCAGTTGCGGATCGCTATAAAAAGGCAGAAGCGGGTGCACTTCCTTTTCTGGTGACCGACACGTCGCTTCGCGACGCTCCCCAATCCAATTTAGCGGCCCGCATGCTGGCCTCGACTTTTCTGGGCGCGCTCCCTTATTACCAGCAGCTTTTCAATCCTGATCCTGCTGCCGCCGGAATCGTCTCGATCGAAGCATATGGTGGCGCTACGTTCGATACGGCATTCCGGTTTTCTCACATGATCCCTCAGGAACTTTTGAGAATGGCCGTCAGCCTCGCGCCCGAAATTCCAATTCAGGCCCTATTTCGCGGCTCGAACGTTCTGGGTTATTCTTCGCAACCGGATAATGTTGTGAAACATACAGTCCGGGTAGCGCATAAAAACGGACTGGACAAGACACGGGTATTCGACAGCCTTAATAATCCATACAACGCCGAAGTTTCCATCCGCGAAGCAGTCGAAGCCGGCATGTATGTTTCCGGTGCCGTCTGTTACGTCGACAGGCCTTTACATTACTTCGTCAAAAAAGCGCGCGAATATCAGGCGCTAGGCTGCCACCAAATCGATATCAAGGACATGGCGGGTATCGGCAAACCCCAACATGTTGCCGCCATCATTAAAGCCATTAAAGCGGCAACCGGCCTGCCGGTCGGTTATCATACGCACGATACGTCCACTTGGGCTGCGGCCACTATTCACGAAGCCATCAAAGCCGGAGTTGACGTTCTGGATTTCGCCGTTGATTCAATGGCCAACGGATCGTCGCAGGCATCCCTGAACGCCGCGTTGCGATTCGAAAAAGAGAGCGGACGGGTTCCAAAGATCGATATTTCAGTCGTCGATGATCTCAGCAAATACTACACGCGCGACCTTGAGGAATATGCATCGCGTTATGCCGATCCCGCCGCCGCGATTAAATCGCTGGTGGACAGGCTGGGCCTGCCGGGGGGGCAGATCAGCAACCTGATCGCCCAAGCCAGAGGCACCGGCTTGGAAAGCCATGAAGATATCGATGCCGTCTTC
>JAATFY010000206.1 GCA_015654915.1 Rhodospirillales bacterium | reverse complement strand
CGATTGCTAACAACTAACCCCTAGCCCCTAACAGCTAAAATGGCCAAAGAAGAGTTACTTGTATTCGAAGGCGTCGTGACCGAGCTTTTGCCCAACGCCATGTTCCGCGTAAAGCTGGAAAACGTCCGTGAAGTCCTGACGCACACCTCGGGCAAGATGCGCAAGAACCGCATCCGCGTTCTGGTGGGCGACAAAGTGAATGTCGAAATGACCCCCTACGATCTCTCCAAGGGCCGGATCACCTTCAGGCATAAGTGACGTTTTCGAAGAAAACGTCATCCCGGACAAGCGAGCCGCAGGCGAGTGCCGATCCGGGATCCACTGTAATATTCGCGAGCATAGCGAGCCTGCATTATGACTAAACTCATTTTCATTCTTGCTTCGTCCTCGCCGCGCCGCCTGGCCTTGCTGAAGGACAGCGGCATCACGCCCGATAAAATCATTCCTGCCGAAATCGACGAAACGCCGGAGCGAAAAGAGCTGCCGCGGCAACTTGCGCGGCGTCTGGCGGCGCAAAAATTACAGAGCGTGGCGGCGAAAGAACCGAAAGCTTTTGTTCTGGCCGCCGACACGGTCGTCGCCTGTGGCCGTCGCATTCTGCCGAAAGCCGAAAACGCCGAGGATGTACGCGCCTGCCTGAAACTTCTCTCGGGCCGCCGGCACCATGTTTATACCGGCGTTGCGTTGCGCGCGGCAGACGGAAAAATTCTGGAACGCATCGCCGACAGCACGGTTATTTTTAACAAACTGTCGCCGCAAGATATCGATGCGTATGTTGCAACCGGCGAGGGCATCGGCAAAGCGGGTGGCTATGCCATTCAGGGTTTTGCCGCCGCCCATATCCGCTTTATCTCCGGTTCCTATTCCAATATAGTCGGCCTGCCGCTGTTCGATGTTATGCAGATGCTGCATGGCTGCGGATACAAGGTGTGACTGTCATGGGTCAGGCGATGCTGAAAAATTGTCCTATCTGCCGCAAAAAGGCGGTCGAGAAATACATGCCGTTTTGTTCGTCCCGCTGCGCCGATATCGACCTCGGCGGCTGGCTTGGCGAGAAATACCGCGTGCAGACCAACGAAGGACCGGATCAGCCAAATTCCAATGAAGACGCCGATATCGAATAGAAACGGCGGTTACGGAAGAGGGCAAAAGATGGACAAGCCCCGTTTCCTTGCTTATAAGCGTGGCCTTCGCCGTTCCGTTCCGGAGCGGGACAAGGTTTGCCCAGGTAGCTCAGTCGGTAGAGCAGGGGATTGAAAATCCCCGTGTCGGCGGTTCAATTCCGTCCCTGGGCACCATTTCATCAGTAAGGAATAGAAGAAGCGATATGCTTGCCTGGACTCTTCTCTTTCTTATCGTGGCTCTGGCCTTTTATGGCAGCAGCTTCGGTCGGATTACCGGCCACCCGGTGACCGACGCCAAATTCATGGCCGCCATATTCGTGGCCTTGACGCTCGTTTCCCTCTTCTGCATTGCCTTGTCGCTGAAATCGGCTTGCCCGACGCCCGATAAATCGTTCAATCTCGAGTGCCTTCGTCTGTTGGACCTGAAGGAGTTGCTATGGAAGGAAATGCTATGATTGTCGTGACGGAAAGACTTGGCGTGTTCGGAACCAATATCGTCAAATTCGGTCTCGGCTACGGCGCGGTTGCCGCCATGATCCTCTCCTATAACGTCAACAAATCCATTCTCTGAATGCTGATCGACGGATGGTTCAACTGGCTTTATGTGATTTTCTTCGCCCTGTTCAGAGCATAAGCGAGGGGCGTGCCTTAGCCGCTACAGAATAAGGTCTTATTTTCCCTTGTTTCTGCCGGAAGGTTTATGCGCTGAACCCGATTTCATGCTGACGACGCGGCTACCGGCTTTGGGTTTCGATTTGCGCGCAGGCAGGGACGGCCTTCGCGTATGCAGGAAAGCGGCCACGCGTGATCCGGTTTTGGCCGCGCGCGGTTGCACGTGGATTTTATCATAGGCGATCATCACCGACTTCACGCCATGCCGCCATGCATTTAGCAGGAGTTTTTCGTTGCCGGCAGATGCCTCGGCAGCCAGCGAGAGGTTCAAATGAACGTCGCCGGAAATAAAGCTTTGTACGGCGGCCGCCATGCGGATTTTCGCTTCGTCCGCTACTTCACCTTCATGCGCGAAGATAGAGGCATGTTGAGGCCGCAGTTCAGGCGCGCCTTTGGCCGTATCGTGGCCGTAGCAGAAGGCATTCGCCGCCGCGATATCGGCGTCGGAAAAACCAAGATGCTTCAGTAAATCAAAATGCGGATTCTTCAGTTTACCTGCCGGAATTTTCAGAACCTTACGGCAAAATCCTTCGCCCAAAATCCACGGCGTGAAAGCAAGGCGGAGGTTATTCACGGAAGGCAGGCAATCTTCGATGCGTTCCAATGCGGCCGTATCGAACCCGTGCGCACGCAGGGAGGCGTGGTTTATTGCAGGGGCTTTCTCCAGCGTTGCGGCGCCCATGATATACCGCGTGATTGCTTTGGCCGCAGTGCGGTCATAGCCGAGACGACCAAGCGCTTCGGTGACGGAGGGAGAAATCTCGCGGCGGAACGTTTCGTTCTCCGCCCGCAGGGAAATAAGACTACGCGCGGGCTCAATGCCCTGCGATGCGCTTTCCATGAACAAGGCCAGTGTCGGCGACGAAACCAGAGCGGTCACTTGCGTATGGCGCAGGCCGTGTTGGCGGACGAGTTCCAGTGTTTCGTTCCAGCGGCGGCGCGCGGCGGCCACCAGCGCCAGATCGGGGCATTGCTCGATTTCAAGCGAAACCGGCAGGACGGAGATTTTTTCGTAATCGCTGCGGTCGCCGTAGGCGGCGCGGCGGTGGTTACGCAGCGATCTCAAAACCGCATCGCGGTTCGAGATAAAAGCGGGGCTTGCGCCGCGAAAACCGGCAAGCTCGGCCGAGGTTGCGTAGGCTTCCGCCGTAATAACCGCGCTGATAGCGGCGGCCGTGGTTTGTGCCGCATCGCTGTCATAGGGAAGGGCGAGCGCCATCACCAAAGGCGCGAGATTGCAGAAACCGATGGCGAGGGCTTCGGTCTGATCATCGTGGAGATCAAGCAGCATCACCAGCAATCGCGTCACATGGCGCAGGGCCTCGATGTTCACCGAGCCGTCATTATGGCGGCAGGCCATCAGATCAATCATGGCCGACGGGCTTTGGCGGTTGGGTGTTCCCCAATCACTCGCGACATCGGAAAAACGCAATGTTAACGGTTGACGGGCAGGGGCCAGGAATTTCTGCCATGCCGAGCGCACATTCTTATCCGTGCTGCCGCTGACGACGGCATCGATGGTGGCATTCGAGATATTGACTGTGCGGGCGTTTTTGACAGGCTTCAATTCCGGAGCCGGTTTTTGAAAACCATAGGCCCAATCGAGGCCGAGCGCGGCAAGCGCCGAAGGTTCGAGCGCGATATAGCGTTGCGCCAGAGCGTAACGGGCTTCGTCGTAAAAATTCCGCGCTTCGGTTTCGTCGGCGAATAAATCCTCTTTCCATCCGGCATAAGTCGCCGATCCGACGACGCGATTGAGTATCTGCTGAACGCCGGTTTCAGGAGTGGAGGCTTTACCCTCGCTTGTGCGCCGCCACAGCCATGAAGGTACCGTATTCTCTTCGTAAGCCTTCGTGCGTGCCGGAATGGCTTGATGCGCGGCTTCCTCGGCCAGCAGGCTGGCGGCTTCGGCGCTCCAATTATCGGGGGATTCAAGGGCAGGAAAGCTTTCGTCGCCGGCTTGCTCGGACTCCCGAAAATGGATCAGATCGAAAGCGTCAAAATCTTTCCGCGTAAACAGGCGGAGGATGTGGGTCGAAAAGCCATGTTTTTTCAAGGGATTGGACATCGAATGCCGTTGGCAAAACAGAAGTTATCCACAAGATGATGTGGCTTAATCATTTAATGCCACAAAATATGGTGGGTTTAAAGGGAAAGTTATTAACAGGATAAGGCAAGGATTTTTAGGCGAAATTTATCCGGCGAACATGCCAACAGGGGCGATTGCTGGACAATGAAATTGAACCATTTATAACCACCTGACTTGTGACGCTTAATCCCGAATCTTGGCGGTTCATTTTCTATGGATAACTTCTCCCTCATTCGCCGCCTGTCGCAATTCGGCACGTTCATGCAAACCTGGTTTTGCGGCGTCGCCGCCGGCGAGGATGAATTCGGCAACCGCTATTACCACTCGCGTTCCATGCCCAAGGGCGTTCGCGAAAAACGCTGGGTCATCTATGCAGGCGAACCGGAAGCGAGTAAGGTTCCCCCCGAATGGCATATCTGGCTGCATCACACATCCGCTGCGCCGTTGTCGGAACAAAGTCCTTTTCGTAAATCCTGGCAGAAACCTTATCAGCGGAATATGACGGGAACGCCCGAAGCCTATCTACCACCGGGTCAT
>JAATFY010000256.1 GCA_015654915.1 Rhodospirillales bacterium | reverse complement strand
ATGGAACTTGCCGCGCTGTTCCACGGCCTATGGCACAAGGGCAATGATAACGCCTCGCTGCGGTTTATCGTACCCGAGGATAAAAACCTGACCCGCGTGCGGCTCGTGCTGATCAAATCGGTGCAAACCGTTATCCAGAGCGGCCTTGCCGTGATGGGGTGCCCGCCGCTCGAGGAATTGCGCAATGACCGACCAGCCGCCGCCTGAACTGTTCGCCCAGCGGCCGGTGCGATCCGATTTCGCGCGGCGCGGCCCGTCCTATGCCGTGCGGCGTTTTGTTACCGTAGCGGTGCTTTTGCTTTTGATCGGCGGCGGGCTTTACTGGAAGTTTAGCGGTTCTTCATCCCCGACGGTGCCCGACGCTGTCCCGACCCTCAAAGCGGAAGGGGCCTACAAGCAAAGGCCGGAACAGCCGGGCGGCCTCGATATCCCGCATCAGGATGTGCAGGTTTATCAGGCGCTGGATAACAACGCCACGCCGAAGCCGGAAGCCGAACATTTGCTGCCGCCGCCCGAAGTGCCCCAAACCAATTCCGTCGCTTCCGTACAAAATATGGTTCCGGCGCCGCCGACGCCGAAAATAGAATCCCTGCTGCCACCCGAGCCGAAAACGGAAATCGCCGCTGTGCCGGTTACGCCCGAACCGGTTCCTCCGCCTGTGCCGCTGCCCGTTCCGGCCCCCGCGCCAGTCGTAGTTGCGACCGTTACGGCTCCGACATCAACTTCCGCGCCTGCGGCGGTCCCGGCACCGCAACCGGCGAAAGCAAGCCCGCTGCCTTCGCCTGTTGCCGCTACCGCACACCCCACTATGGTTCAGGTGTTGAAAGATGTTGCGGCACAGGGCAAAGTCGGGCCTGCCGTTCAACTCGCCTCGATTCCCGACGAAAGTCAGGCGCAGGCTTTGATGAAAAAATTGCAGGCCAAGTACGCGTCCATTCTCGGATCGACGCAACTGCATGTCGTCAAAGCCGATCTGGGCACGAAAGGCATTTACTACCGTATTCAAAGTCGGCCGGTGGCCGATGAGCAAGCGAAGAAGATCTGTTCCGCCATAAAAGACTTGAACGCCGGGTGCATCATTGTCCGACCCTGAGAACATAGAAACCCAAAGACCGCTGCCGGTCGTGTTCGGCTGTTCGCGCACGGCGCTGACGCCGCTCGAGCGCAATTTCTTCAAAATCGCAAATCCGTTCGGCTTTATCCTGTTCAAGCGCAATTGCGAAAGCCCCGATCAGGTGCGCTGGCTGATCAAGGAATTGCGGCAGGCCGTGGGCCGCGAGGACGTTCCCATCCTTATCGATCAGGAAGGCGGCCGCGTCGCGCGGCTGCAGCCGCCGCATTGGCCGCAGCATCCTCCCGCGCGGGCGTTCGGCGCGATGTACGAGCGTGACGCCGAATGGGGGGCCGAAGCGATGCAGCTTTACGCGCGTATCGTCGCGCATGAACTATGGCAGCTTGGTGTCATCATCAATTGCGCGCCGGTCGTGGATTTGTTTATCGAAGGCGCGTCTTCGGCCATCGGCGACCGCGCTTTGAGCCGCAAACCCGCCGTCGTCGCCGCGCTTGCCCGCGTCTGGTCGGAAACGTTCCTTGCCAACGGCGTGTTACCGGTCATCAAGCATTTCCCCGGCCATGGCCGCATCAAAACCGATCCGCACCATATGCTTCCGGTCGTAGAGGCCTCGCGCGCCGAACTGGAAAGCGAGGATTTCATCCCCTTCGAACTGCTGAAGGATTTGCCCATCGGCATGAATTCGCATGCCGTGTTCATGGCGATCGATCCCGAGCGGGCGGCGTCGCTGTCCGTCAGCGTTCAGGACGTCATTCGCGGGACACTGGGCTTCGACGGCCTGCTGCTGTCGGACGATATCAGCATGAAGGCGCTGCACGGTCTGCCTGACGATCTGGCCAAGCGGGCGCTAAGCGCAGGGGCCGATATCGTCCTTCATTGCAACGGCAATCTGGCGGAAATGGAGGCCATTGCGACCGCCCTGGAGCCCATGGGCGCCGAAAGCTGGGGACGCTGGGAATACGCAAAATCCATGGTCAACAGGCCCGAACCGGGCTACAATCCACGGCAGGATAATGCGCGGCTGGACATCCTTTTGGGCGGTTTAGCCTATGATGTAGAAACAGTGGCTTAGGCCGGCTTCTTCATCCAAATACTCCCGAAACCGAAGATTTTGTGAGATTTTCCGTATGATTCGCCCTTAGAACATAAATCGATTGCGGCAAATTTGAGCAGTTCCATGATGGACGATATGACGGCTTATACCGATGAAACCAGCGTAAGCGCCCTGAGCGGCGCGGACCTTGTTGTTGCCCTCGACGGCTTCGAAGGGCCGATTGATCTTCTGCTGACGCTCGCGCGCGAACAGAAAGTCGATCTCAGCAAAATCGCTATTCTGCCTTTGGCGGAACAGTATCTTGCTTTCATCGCCTCGGCGCGGAAACTGCGGCTTGAAATCGCTGCCGACTACCTCGTCATGGCGGCGTGGCTTGCCTTCCTGAAGTCGCGCCTGCTGCTGCCCGATACGGAAGAGCATCCGGGCGAGCCCGATCCCGCCGCGATGGCCGAAGCGCTGAAGTTCCAGCTGCTGCGCCTTGAGGCCATGCAGAAAGCTGCGCAGCAGGTGCAGGATTTGCCGCGCCTCGGTATCGATATTTTCCTGCGCGGCCGGCCGGAAGAAATGGAAGTCGAGGAAAAGCCGGTTTACTTCCTTCCGCTTGGCGATCTGCTTACCGCGCTCGGCGCGCCGTTGCGCCGCCGCAAGCCGGATTCCTACAACATCGTGCCGACGCGGCTTTACAGCCTTGAGGACAGCGTCGAACGGTTGCGCGATCTTCTCGGCGTCATGCCGAGCTGGAGCGTGTTGCAGAATTTCCTGCCCGAAGGCATGGACAAGACGCAGAAACTGGAATTGCTTTCGGCGGTGGCATCCACTTTTGCCGCCACGCTGGAACTTGTCAAAAACGGCGAACTTGAATTGCGGCAGGAAGGCACTTTCGCACCGATTTACCTGCGCCGCCGCGAACCGGCGAACGATCCGTCATCCGAACAACCTGCGAGCGAAGAATGAGTAAAAATTCCCCCGAACTGTCTGCCGAACTGCGCATTCTCGAGGCGATTTTGTTTGCCAGCGCCGAACCGCTATCGACCGAAATCCTGATCGAGCAGATGGGCGAAGACGCCAATGTGCCGGAAATGCTGAAGGAGCTGAAAGCCCATTACGCGCCGCGCGGCGTCAATCTGGTCGAGACCGACGGGCATTGGAGTTTCCGCACGGCCGCCGACCTTGCCGGACAGATGAAAATTACCCGCCAGCCGCGCCGCAAGCTACCGCGCGCCGCCGCCGAAGTTCTGGCCATCATCGCCTACCATCAGCCCGTTACGCGCGGCGAGATCGAAAGCATTCGCGGCGTGGAAACCGGCCGCGGTACGCTCGATATCCTCTTGGAACTCGGCTGGGTGCGCCCCGGCAAGCGTCGTGAAACGCCCGGACGGCCTTTGACATGGAATACGACGCCGGATTTCCTCAGCCACTTCAATCTGGAAAGCCTGAAAGATTTGCCGGGTATCGACGAGCTGAAAGCCGCCGGACTTCTCGATACGCGGCCCGTTCTCGCCAGCCTTCCGCGCGAGGGCGAAGGTGAAGCGGATGTGGCTGCCGAGGATGAAGACGATTTTGCCGCATGGATCAGGGACGAACCTGAGGCCGAAGCCGCGGAATGAGTTTGTCCCCCAAGGGTGAGTGCGTCGCTACATTGGTCGCCGGTTCCGGCGCCACGATAACCGCCGATCTTCTGCGAAAAATCAATGAATCCGTCGGCGCGACCCGTATAGCCTGGCTGGCGGAGAAGCAGGCCGCCGACGTTTTTTTTCAGCCGCACGGCGGCGCCGATCTGGCCGCGCTTTACGCCCGTTTCGCCGCCCTGATCGGCGACGAGCCCGTGGACGTTCTTATTCAACCTGCCGCAACACGCCGCAAGAAATTGCTGATTGCCGATATGGAATCCACGATCATCGAGCAGGAAATGCTGGATGAGTTGGCGGAGACCATCGGCCTGCGTGACAAAGTGGCCGCCATTACGCGCCGTGCGATGAACGGCGAGATCGATTTTGCCGAGGCGCTGCGCGAACGCGTGGCCTTACTGAAGGGACAACCTGCATCGGTTCTGGATACCGTCGCCAAACGTATCACTTATATGGCCGGTGCGGCGGAACTTGTTGCGACGATGAAAGCGGAAGGTGCTCGCTGCTGGCTGGTGTCGGGTGGATTTAACCGTTTTATCGAACCGGTTGCAAAGCATCTGGGCTTCGACCGGTTTTATGCCAACGAACTGGTCGTACGTGGCGGCGTCATCACCGGCGAGGTGGCTGAACCCGTTCTTGACAAGGACACCAAGAGAGCCTCGCTGGAAAAAGCCTGCGCCGAAATAGGCGTACCTTTAAGCACGGCGCTGGCGGTCGGCGACGGCGCCAACGAT
>JAATFY010000199.1 GCA_015654915.1 Rhodospirillales bacterium | reverse complement strand
ATCGGTGCGCTTGACCATATCGCCTTCGCGAATGGCGCGATCGTCGCCGAAAATCACGACGCCGACATTGTCGCTTGCGAGATTGAGCGCCATGCCTTTGACGCCGTTCGAGAATTCCACCATCTCGCCGGCGCGGACATTGTCGAGGCCGTAGACGCGCGCTACGCCGTCGCCGACCGACAGCACTTGTCCCACTTCGGCGACTTCCGCCGCAGTGCCGAAACCGGCAATTTGCTGCTTGAGAATGGTTGAGATTTCCGAAACGCGAATATCCATATCAGGCGGCTCCCTTTTGCGTATTGAATTGTTGCGATTTCAACTGGCGCTCGAGACGCGCCAGTTTGCTTTTGACTGAAGCGTCGATCAGACGCGAACCCAGTTTAACGGTTATGCCACCCAAAAGGCTGGCATCTTCGCGCACCGACAGATGAACTTTGCCACCCGCGAGCTCGCGCAATTTTGCGGCAAGCTGTTCCTGCTGCGCCGCGCTCAATGGCTTCGCGGTGCGCACGTCAGCGGTATGTTCGCCGCGCTCTGCCGCAAGCCGCGCCAGAAATCCGTCGATCATGCCGCCCAGTTCCGGCAGGCGGCGGTTCTGCGCGACCAGCGTCAGAAATTTACCGGTAAGGTTATTGAATTTCGCGGCAGCGCTTACCTGCTGCATCGCTTGCACAAGCTGCGCGCGGGTCAGGCGCGGGTGGTTGGCAACAATGCGGAACTCGGCGCTTTCGTCCTGCAGATTCCTGAGCGCGCGCAAATCCGCCGCCACGGCATCAAGCTGCTTTTGCTCCTCGGCCAGATCATACAAAGCGCCGCCGTAACGGCGCGCCAGAACGGCGGCGTCTCCGGCAATAATAGGGCTCGGGGCGTGTTGCGACACGGGCATTCCTTAAGGTTAATATCTTGATATCTCAGGCCGCGAACCCAATAGCAGAGCCAAAACCGCCGCGCAACTATTTCGCAACCTTTCCTTGCCGCCAAAAATCCGTAAAATAGGCCATTAATTGAGGCTTTTTAAGCCAAAGCATTACGCCAACAAATTGCGATTTTGGAGATTATTGATATGTCGGACAATATCGTTACGCTTCTTACCGACCTCGGCGACAGCGCACAGTTTTTTGACCGCAGGAATCGCGACGCCCGAATGGAAGAATTCCGCGCGCGTCAGAGGAATCTCAATACAAGGGCGTCCGCTATTTATAATGGCAGAATCCCCATTTTCAGGGCTGTCGTAAGGTCGTATGTGGGATTGACGGCATCCTGGCAAAAATTACCGCAAATAGCCCCCAGCCCTGCTTCTTAATCTCCACCAAATTCCAGCCCGAACATTTGGTTAAATGCCGGACGGTCCTGCCATGTCACGTCGACTTTCACGTCGAGGAACAGATGCACCTTGTGGCCCTGCAATTTCTCGATCTCCAGCCGCGCGGCCTGCCCGATCGATTTGATCCGCGCGCCGCCTTTGCCGAGCACCATAGGCCGGTGATTGGCGCGGGCGACGACGATGGATTGCCGGATGACGGCCGAGCCGTCTTTCTTGGTTTCCCAGCTTTCCGGCACCACCGTCGCGCCGTAAGGCAGCTCCTGCTGCAACTGGCGGTAAATCTGCTCGCGCGTAATTTCGGCAGCCAGAATCTGCGCCGGCAAATCGCTGAGTTGGTCTGCGTCGAAAAACCACGGGCTTTCCGGCATTTTTTCTTTCAGATGCTTTTTCAGGTCATCGACCCCGTCGCCGTTCAGCGCCGAGATCATGAAAACATCGTCGACGATGCCGGTATCGTTCAGTTGTGCCGCCAGCGGTAGCAATTTCGCGGGATTGATCTTGTCCACCTTGTTCAGCGCCAGCACGACGGTCTTTTTGCGGCGGCGCAACTCGCCGATGATGTCGCCGGTCTTGTCGTCGCTCCGGGCGCCCACATCCATTAGCAGCACAATCGCGTCGGCGTCTTCGAGGCTGTTCCACGCCGCCCGCACCATCGCCTGATCGAGCCGCTTGGTCGCCGCAAAAATGCCGGGCGTATCGATGAAGCCCACTTGCGTGTCGCCTTCCGTCAGCACGCCGAGCACGCGCATGCGCGTCGTCTGCGCCTTGGGACTGGTGATGGAGATTTTCTCGCCGATCAGGCGATTGAGTAATGTCGACTTACCCGCATTCGGCGCGCCGAGAATGGCGACAAAACCGGCCCGTGTGGTTTTGGGCTTCGCTTTGGCTACGGTTTTCGTTTTTGCCTTTGGCTTCGAAGGTTTTGTCATTTCGCGGTGACTTGTTTTATCAACAGCGCGGCGGCCGCTTTTTGCGCCGCGCGTTTGGATTCGCCTTCGGCCGTCACCGGCGCGTGGCCTTTGACGCTGACTTCGATCACGAATTTCGGCGCATGGGCGGGGCCGGAATGCTCCACCACCTTATACTGCGGCAAAGGCAGCCCCTGCCCCTGCGCCCATTCCTGCAGAACGGTTTTCGGATCGGCGGGCGCTTCGGCAATTGCGATATCTTTCTGCCAGAAACGGTGAATGAAATTCTGCGCCGCTTTCAGCCCGCCATCGAGATAGAGCGCGCCGAGAATGGCTTCCATGGCGTCCGGCAGCGTGGCGATATTCTTGCGCCCGCCGCTGGCTTCCTCGCCATGCGCCAGCCGCAGATGCTGCCCGAGTCCGATCTCGACCGCCACCGCGCGCAAGGCGTCGCGGTTCACGAGGCCCGCATGGCGCTTGGCCAACTCGCCTTCGCTGGCTTCCGGAAATTTTTCATACAGCCATTCCGCAATCACGAGACCCAGCACGCGGTCGCCGAGAAATTCCAGCCGTTCATATGGCATCGTGGATTTCTTGCGCTGGCGGAAACCCGCCAAGGATGGGTGCGTCAGAGCGTCCTGCAACAATTGCGGCGTGGCCAAATCATGGCCGAGGCGAGCCGTCCGTTCCTTCACATCCGCTGTTTTGCGCGGCGCGGCCATCAGCCGATTTTCGTGAACAGGCGCTGCCAGCGCACCGCCCACGGCCATTTCCAGAATTCCCAGAAATGCGTGCCTTCATCGAGCGAGAAAAACAGGAACTTGGCCTTGCCGACCAGATTTTCCTCCGGCACGAAACCGACATTCTTGGTGCGGCTGTCCTGCGAATTGTCGCGGTTGTCGCCCATGAAGAAATAATAATGCGGCGGCACGACGAACACGTCGGTATTGTCGAGCGGACGGTCGTCGCCTTCCTCGCGGATGACGTGCGTCGGCCCCTGCGGCAGATGTTCCAGATAATCGGTGACGTTGGACGGCAACGTCCCGTCGCCGTCGTTCATCGGCTCGGCCAGCTTGTCACGCTCCACCGGCACGCCGTTCAGGTAGAGGATGCCCTGCCGCATCTGGATGGTGTCGCCGGGCAGGCCGATCAGGCGCTTGATGTAATCGGTGGTGCCGTCGCGCGGCAGCTTGAACACGACCACGTCGCCGCGATGCGGCTCGCCGCCGAAAACGCGTCCCGAAAACGGCGCCATTCCCCAGAAGGTACCGGTGCTGCCGTAGCCGTAGGCGTATTTCGAAACGAACAGGTAATCGCCGACCAGCAAGCTCGGCACCATCGAGCTGGAAGGAATATTGAACGGCTCGAACGCCAGCGTACGGATCAGGAGGGCGATGATCATTGCGAAAACGATGGTGCGGATCGTTTCGCTGAGCCCGTCCTCGTGAGGTTGCGCGGCAGCGGGGCGGGAATCGGTCATGGACAACTCGTTCAGACTAAGGGGGCGACAAAGGACCGCAGGAATACGGCAGATATGAGGCGCAAACTCGCCTGCGCCGCGCCAAGCGTCAAGGGCCAAGTTTTTCAGGGCGTTTTTAGGGTTAATAGCCGCACGATAAGATCCCTAAAAACGCTCTTTACTTGCATGTTTTCCGGCTATTATGGGCCAATATTATTCGACTGAAATTTGGAAAAGATATTATGTTTTCGATACCGACAAAGGAAGAGACGATAAACCTCGTCGATAAATATGTGCATTTATATGCGATCAACATTCCGTTTATCGTGTCGGGAGGAGTGTATGTTCACGCCTATGAAGTTCTTAAATATTCTGTCCCTGACGCGTTGTTGAACAGTTATGCACAATTTTTCGTAACCGCCGTGGGCACCGCCCTAGGACGATTTATCGGTGTGCGCTCGGCGATCGCCGCATCTAATGCCTTCAATGCCAACCCGGATTCCAAAAGGGTGGCGGCTATTGCTTTCGCTTTTGCGGGGGCTGTCGTTGGCGGCGGGCTATCCGAATATTACGTTGGCACGCGTTATTTTTCCGGAGAGGTATTCTATCATCATCAACCGGCAGGACCGGAAACGCCGGCCCAGTCCAGAACATTCAAAGCGCAAATCCGCGGCAAAACGATAAACATCAAATTCGGCTGATTTAAATCGCCTCGATAATCACGAAAGCCTGCGCCAGCGGGTAATCGTCGGTGATGCTTAAGTGGATGCGGGGCTTCATGCCCTTCGGCATCAGCGCTTCCAGCCGCTTCAAGGCGCCACCGGTCAGCGCCATGGTCGGTGCGCCGCTCGGCAAATTCGCCACGCCCATATCGCGGAAAAAAACGCCCTGCCGGATGCCGGTGCCGAGCGCCTTGGAACACGCCTCTTTGGCGGCAAAGCGTTTTGCATAAGTGGGGATGGGATCGGCGCGGGAGGCGGCTTTCTTGCGTTCGGTCTCCGTATAGATGCGCTGGATAAAACGGTCGCCATATTGCAGAACCGTTTTCTCAATGCGGCGGATATCGATCAGGTCGCTGCCGATGCCGATGATCATGTACGTGCCTTATCCATGATTGTCCGCATCTTGCGAACGGCTTCGGTGAGACTGGTAAACACCGCCTCGCCGACCAGAAAATGCCCGATGTTGAGTTCCACAAGCTGGGGAATGGCGGCGACGGGGCCGACATTATCATAATCGAGGCCATGGCCCGCATGAACTTCGATGCCCAAAGCATGCGCTTTTTTCGCCGCTATTTGGAGACGCTTCAATTCGCGTTTCTGCGCGGCGCCCCTTGCACCATGATAAGTGCCGGTGTGCAGCTCAACCACAGCCGCGCCGGATGCATAGGCCGCCACGACCGGCTTTAAATCCGGACTAATGAACAGCGATACGCGGAT
>JAATFY010000026.1 GCA_015654915.1 Rhodospirillales bacterium | reverse complement strand
GTCGCCAGCACCTGCGATATGAAATAATTCTCGGTGATGTAGGCCCAGAAAGGATTGGCCAGAATTGCCGCGGCGATCAGCATTGAGGTGGCGCGGCTGACGCGGCAATGGGCGTGCAGGATATGGAAGATAATAAAGCCGATCAGGGCACAGGCCTGCACCATGACGGGGATCAGCGATTCAATCGCCCGTTCGCCGAGGATATGGCTCCAATAGGCGATATCCAGAAAAGCCGCGAAACAATCCTTGATGCGCCGCGGAATATTGTCGTCGACGATATTGCCCAGATCACCCAGGTGATAGTTCAGCAGCACATCGCCGCCCTTGGCCCATAAATAGATGTCGTTGTTGCCGACGCTGGCGACATTCAGCAGGTCGGCGGTGATGAAGGGCGTCCATTGCAGGGCGACCAGCAGGGCAAGGGCGAAAAACGCCAGAATATTCCACGCTATTGCCGCAAGATCGATCGGGAGCGCAGGGCGATTGGCGGAAGCGAAGGAATAAAGCTTAAATCCCACACCCCCGCAGAAAACCAGAACCATGATGTGGAAAACGCCGCGCGCTCCGTAGCCTGCCAGAAAGGCGTACCAGCTGAGAATGGCAACACCCGCGTAGCCGAGAAAAAAAAGATCGACGGTCGAGAGGTTGAAAAACCGCCGTACCCGCGCGGGCAATACGGCCCAGACCAGCAGAACCGTCGACATTGTCGCCAGCGTTGCTACCAGTGCGGTCAGAACCGCGGCGAAAACGGAATGGGCCGAGAGATGATACATGCCTTAAGTACCTAGAGCCGGTAACCCGCAGCCTTGGCGTCGTTATAGAACATCTTGACGGTATCCAGCGAATAATCGCCCAGATCCTTGCCGACCAAAGGCAGCTTGGCCAGCACGTCGTTGGTGGCGGTCAGAATATCGCAGCCGACCTCCTCGGCCTGAAACAGATTAAGGAGTTCGCGCGGACTGGCCCACAGCAATTCGATTTCGGGACGGCCTTTCAGCATGCGCTTGGCCTCGGCCATCAGCGGCACCGGATCGACGCCGGTATCGGCTATGCGTCCGGCGAAGATGGAAATGATCGCAGGGGTCTTGGGCGCCAGCGCGTCGCGCACTGTGCGAACCTGATCCAAAGTCATCAGTGCGGTGACGTTGAGGGCGATCCCGTCGGCGGAGAGTTTTTTGATCAAAGGCGCCGCCGATTCACCGCGCGTGTTGGTGACCGGAATTTTGACGTACGTATTGCCGCCCCAGCCGCGGATGACGCGGCCTTCGCGCTCCATCTCATCGAATTCGTCGGAAAAAACTTCGAAAGAAATCGGCAACTTGCCGACGACGGCAATCGCCTCGCGGGCGAACGTGCCGTAATCGGTAATGCCGGCCTTGCGCATCAAAGTGGGATTAGTTGTGAAGCCCTTGATCACCGGCATTTCGGCCACGGCGCGGCGAATCGATGCGATCTCGGCCCCGTCCATGAATAATTTGATTTTCAGATTACCGGTCCGGCTCATGGAAACTCCTGAAGATTACTTGGGACTATGGGCGGCGATAAGAGCGGCGGCGGCCAGAAGATCGTCGGCGCTGAAGTCGGGTGCCGCCTTGCCAACGTAACCGTCGCCGCGGGGGTTCGCAACTTGAATGGTATGTGTGCCGGCCTTTTGTCCGCATTCTACGTCCGTATCGCGGTCGCCGATCATCCATGATTGGGCCAAATTCACCCCGTGCCGTTCGGCGGCGAGGTTAAGATAATAGGGGTTCGGCTTGCGGTCGGGGGAGGGGCCGGAATAGGCAGGGACGATGCCGTCGGGATGGTGATAGCTATAATAATATTCGCGGAAACGGATGTGGTTTTCTTCCATCAGCGCGGCAAAGCGGGCATGGACGGCTTTCAAATCCTCAAGGCTGCATTTTCCCTTGGCGAAACTCGGCTGGTTGGAGACCAGAAAAAGCGCGTAACCCAGTTCCTGCAGCCGGCGCAACGCCTCGATCACATTCGGACGCAGCACAAGGTCGGCGGGGGTCATCGGCGATTCCCATGCCTTGGTCGCCGGATTGAACCAGTCCTCGTTCAGGCAGCCGTCGCGGTCGAGGAATATGGCGCGCATGCTCAGCGCGTTCCTTCCCACTTCATCGTGTTGCGTTTCAAGCGCGGATGACTGACGATCAGGTGCCAGACGACGGCCTGAAACGCCTCGGAATGCGGCGTTATCGCTTCGGGGTTAAGAGGAGGCACGATCACGCAGGCATCCGCCACCTTGGCCGTATAACCTCCGTCGCGCCCGACGATGCCGATGATCTTGCTGCCGCGTTTCTTGGCCATTTCCAGCGCCGCGACCAGATTGGGGCTGACATTTTTCTAGCGATTGCCGACGCCAACGGAAAAGATCATCACCACATCATT
>JAATFY010000192.1 GCA_015654915.1 Rhodospirillales bacterium | reverse complement strand
GTCGAGAACGTCAACCGCCATATCGAGGAAGGCATGGCGCCTTTCGACGCCGCGATACAGGCCGCGCGCGAGCTGGGCGGCCCCATCATCGCCATGACCATCGTTCTGGTCGCCGTCTATGTCCCGATCGGCTTTCAGGGCGGCCTGACCGGCGCTTTGTTCACCGAATTCGCCTTCACGCTTGTGGGCGCCGTGACTATTTCCGCCATCGTGGCGCTGACTTTATCGCCCATGATGTGCAGCCGCTTCTTCAAGCCGCACACGGCGAACAAAGGCTGGGAAGAAAGACTGGTCGCGGCGATCGACCGGCGCTTCGAGAAAATCCGCGGCGGTTACGAGCGCCGGTTGCGCGGCAGCCTGAATTACATTCCGGTGACGGTTGTCTTTGCCGCTATCATTCTCGGCAGCATTTATTTTCTCTATTCCGGCGCCAAGACCGAGCTTGCGCCGCAGGAAGATCAGGGCATCGTCATCGCCCTGCACACCGGCGCGCCGGATTCGACTTTGCAGCAGCGGCAAGCCTATTCCCATAAAATTTACGAAATCGTTTCCGCCTATCCCGAAACCGATCATGTGTTCCAGATCGACAGCGCCGGACGTTTCATCGGCGGCATGAAGCTGAAAGCGTGGGATTTGCGCAAGCGCACCTCGAACCAGTTGCAGCCGCTGGTCCAGAACGACCTGAACAGCGTCGCCGGCTTGCGCAGCGCCGTGTTCCAGCCGCCGCCGCTGCCGGGCAGCCGCGGGTTGCCGATCCAGTTCGTGATCTCGACCACGCAGCCGTTCGAAAACCTGAACGACGTATCGCAGAAATTCATGCAGGAAGCGCAGACAAGCGGCATGTTCATCTTCCTCGATAACGATCTGAAACTCGACCTGCCGCCGGCGTCGCTCAGCATCAACCGCGACAAGGCGGCGCAGTTCGGCCTGACCATGAGCGATGTCGGAAGCGCCATGTCGTGGATGCTGGGCGGCGGTTACGTCAATTATTTCAGCCTCGGCGGCCGTTCCTATAAGGTCATCCCGCAGGTCGAGCAGAAATCGCGCCTCAATACCGACCAGCTCGATAACTACTACATCACCACCGCGCAGGGCGCGCCGGTGCCGCTTTCGACCGTCGCCACCATCACGACCGCGACGGTGCCGGAATCCCTCAATCACTTCCAGCAATTGAACGCCGCGACGATTTCCGGCGTGGCGTTCCCGGGCGTCGCCGCCGGCGATGCGCTGACTTACCTGAAAGACCTTGCAACGCGCACGCTGCCGGAAGGCTATTCCGTCGACTATGCGGGCCAGTCGCGGCAGTTCGCGCAAGAGTCGAGCGGCTTCATCATGACGTTCGTGTTCGCTTTGATCATTATCTTCCTTACCCTCGCCGCGCAGTTCGAAAGCTTCCGCGATCCCTTGATCATCCTGATTTCGGTGCCGATGTCGATCGCGGGCGCATTGATCTTTATCTGCCTCGGTCTTGGCGGCGCCACCATCAATATTTATACGCAGGTCGGCCTCGTCACCCTGATGGGCCTCATCAGCAAGCACGGCATTCTGATAACCGAATTCGCCAACAACCTGCAGCATGAAGGCCGCACCAAGAAAGACGCCATCATCGAAGCCGCCGCGATCCGTTTGCGGCCCATTCTGATGACAACCGCCGCCATGGTGCTCGGCGTCGTGCCGCTGATCACAGCAAGCGGCGCGGGCGCACTGTCGCGCTACAATATGGGCCTTGTCATCGCCAGCGGTCTTTCGATCGGTACGCTGTTCACTTTGTTCGTGGTGCCTGCCGTCTATATGATCCTCGCGGAAGATCATCACGACAAAAACACCAACGCACCCGCCGCCGATTATGACGAGGCGCACGAGCGCGAAGCGGACTGAAAAACAAAATGTCATTCCGGAAAATGAGCTGACGCGCAGCGGAAGCGAATTTATCCGGAATCCATGAACCGCTCTCGCGGCAAGGCCAGTCCATGGATTCCGGATCGCCTGTGCTACGCTTCGGCGTCCGGAATGACGCCAATCTTTAACCTCTACCTAACCATGAAAACCGGAAAATCCTATGGAAACCAAGGCTTTATCGATTGTTAACTTTTGAGGTAAATAATAGGGACATTCGACGCAAATATATCAGGTGTTTTATTTTCAGGCCTGCTTTCGGGCATCATTTTTAGAGGAGGAGATATCACGATGCAGCTGTCGAAAGAATCCATCGCCGCGCTCAGCGACCTGATCGAAAACAAACTGGCCATCATGACCATCGACGATCTCGACGATTTGCGCGACATGGTCGCCCTCAAACATGCCCTCGCCGAAATGCAGGGCTGCTCCGCCGCCGAAGCCGGCGTCCTGAAAAATTTCGGCGACATTCCACGCCGCGGCCGCCGCCGTAAAGTCAGCGACATGATGGACGAACGGGCGTAAATCCTAACGCCGGTCATTGACACGTTCCCTCGAGACGTTCTCTAATCCGCCTGCCCTTGGCAGGACGGATATGTCTGATGAAAAAAATTCTGGCTCTCGTCGCGCTTCTGACGTTTATAGCGCATCCCTCCTTCGCGCAGGATAATCCTTACGCCTGCGATTCGTATACCGACGTACCGGTCAATATCCAGCCGCGTTTTGACGATCCGGTTTACGATTTCTCCGCCAATATCGCCGGGATCCAGTCGCTGGCGAACGACCCCAGCCACGCCGTGCACGGCAATCATAAAAACCTGACGCTCGGCCTGACTTTGTACCAGCCGATACTGGAATTCCATGTGCCGATCAAGGGCGTGAAATTCTCGAACGGCCTTGCCTGCGCCCATGTCGATC
Source organism: Rhodospirillales bacterium (assembly GCA_015654915.1). GTDB lineage: Bacteria > Pseudomonadota > Alphaproteobacteria > UBA9219 > UBA9219 > JAATFY01. Next base: position 3,663 of record JAATFY010000192.1, on the reverse strand, counting down.
ATGTGGAAGTTGTGATCGGCTATAAGGATGTGCGGGTCTATATTCCCCGCGAAGTGCCGCAGGGCAGCTGCGGCTTCAATGAAGTGATCGCGCACGAGCAGAAGCATATCGAGGTCAACCGCCAGATTTTAGGGGAATTTGCGCCGCGCATCGCCGAGCGTTTACAGGCCTATTTGAAGCTCAACGGCACGTTCCGCGAGGAAGACCCCGACTACGCCGCGAAAATCCTGAACCAGAAATTACAGGCGATTCTGGATGATATGGCCGGCGAGATGGTGGCCGAGAACCAGCGCCGCCAGCGATTGGTCGACAGCCCAGAGGAATAGCGCCGCGTCGGCGCTTCCTGCAACGGCCAGCTGACGCAAACCGCGACGCAGTTCTTGCGGGTGGGGCATTAATTAAAATTTCAGTTGAGCCGCCTCGATGGGCCTTACAGCAAATTCTTTTATTTTATCAGGAAACTCTCCGGTAAAATTGCGAAACGGCGGAATAGGGCTGAGACGTTCAGTCAATATTTTCCGTGTCGTCGTTTCGCCCAAAAGGACCACTTCATTGTGATCCGGAACTACTATATTTTGAAACACAGCATGACGGACAAACCGGCCATCCCTAAAACGCGCATCAGATTGTGACATAAGGCGCCATGCCCATAGTCTTGAATATGTAGCCACCTGTATGATGGCTTCAACGTCCTGACGTACGTTCTCATCCATGTGTGGGGCGTTTCTATCTAGGAAATGCTGCAAAGATGCAGCGCTTAGTCCCTGTCCCCTATGCGGCACTGAGCCTCGTCGCGGCCAGAAACTAAGGCCGTTATGCCGCACCCTTTTCAACAAGAGATAGTTGTAGTCCCGACTAGCCGCGACAGCGAGGATGCATTTTAAACCTAAAGGGCCAAATTTAAATGCACTGAAAATCGTTCGGAGCGTGAGTTCTTTGCCAGCCTCTAAGTGAAACGAAAGTGCATTTCTTTTGGTTTCAGTCTCAACTCCGACAGAAAATTCTTTCGTACTACTTTTTACTTGAATATGGATTGGCATTCCCGCCATCTGCATATGACGGTAGAGGAAATCTTTGATTTGTCTTTCATCATCTATAAGTTCAAATTCCAAATTCATGCGGAAAATATTACATAAAAACCTGAAAGTAATTACTGGAAAATTAGAAGAAAATTATGGTTAATATGCGATTCTGCACAAATCCTCTGGTATTATAATAGTTTCTTCTTCAACAACTCGTTCAGCATCGCGGGGTTGACCTTGCCGCCGGTTGCCTTCATCACTTGCCCGACGAAAAAGCCGAACAGCTTGTCCTTGCCGGATTTATATTCGGCGACCTTGTCGGCATTCGCCGCCAGAATATCATCAATGGATTTTTCGATGGCACCGGTATCCGTGACCTGACGCAGGCCTTTTTCTTCCACGATCTGCGCGGCGGGTTTGCCGGTTTCCAGCATCGCTTCGAACACGTCCTTGGCGATGCGGCCCGAGATGGTCTGGTTGCTGATAAGATCGACAAGGCCGCCGAGCGCATCCGCCGATACCGGACTTGTATCTATTGTTTTATCCAGCTTGTTGAGCGCGCCGAACAGCTCGCCCGTCACCCAGTTGGCGGCGAGCTTGCCGTCGCGGTCCTTCGCTACCTTCTCGAAAAAATCCGCCGACGATTTTTCGGCCACGAGCACGGCGGCGTCATACGGTTTCAGCCCATAATCGCCGATAAAACGGGCTTTTTTATCGTCCGGCAGCTCGGGCAACGTGGCCTTGATGCCTTCGACCCATGCGGCATCGAGTTTCAACGGCAACAGGTCCGGATCGGGGAAATAGCGGTAATCGTGCGCGTCTTCTTTCGAGCGCATGCTGCGCGTCTCGCCCTTCGTAGTATCCCACAACCGCGTTTCCTGTTTGATCGCCCCGCCGCCTTCCAGCACTTCCACCTGACGGCGCGACTCGTATTCGATGGCCTGCTGCACGAAACGGATCGAGTTTACGTTCTTGATTTCGCAGCGCGTGCCGAGCGTCGTGTCGCCGACGCGGCGCATCGACAGATTTACGTCGCAGCGCATGGAGCCTTCTTCCATGTTCCCGTCACACGTCCCGAGATAACGCATGATCGCGCGCAGCTTTTTCAGGTAAGCGCCCGCTTCCTCGCCGGAACGCATGTCGGGCTCGGACACGACTTCCATCAAGGCCACGCCCGCGCGATTGAGATCGACATAGGTTTCATTCGGGCTCTGGTCATGCATGCTCTTGCCCGCGTCCTGTTCCAGATGCAGGCGCGTGATACCGACCTTGCGCGTCGAGCCGTCGGCGAGGTCGAGCAGGATTTCGCCCTTGCCGACGATCGGCGTTTTATACTGGCTGATCTGGTACCCGGCAGGCAAATCGGCGTAGAAATAATTCTTGCGGTCGAACACCGAGACCAGGTTGATCTCGGCCTTCAGGCCCAAACCGGTGCGCACCGCCTGCTCGACGCACACACCGTTGATCACCGGCAGCATGCCCGGAAACGCAGCATCCACGAGGCTTACCTGCGTGTTGGGCGCCGCGCCGAATTCCGTCGCCGCGCCTGAAAACAACTTGGCTTTGGATGTCACCTGCGCGTGCACCTCGAGCCCTATCACCATTTCCCAATCGCCGGTTTGTCCCTGAACAATGCTCATGATGCTAGGCCGTGAACGGAGGTTTATGGGTGAAGGCGGCGGCTTTTTCGAGGGCCGATGCCGCCTTGAACAAAGTCATCTCGTCAAACGCGCGACCGATGAGTTGCAGGCCGAGCGGCAAGCCGTCGCTGCCCAGGCCAACGGGCACCGAAATGCCGGGCAGGCCCGCGAGATTAAGCGGCACGGTAAAGACGTCTTCCAGATACATCTGCAGCGGATCATCCTGCTTCTCGCCGATGCCGAAGGCGGTGGAAAGCGCAATCGGCGTCAGGATTGCATCGCAGGTTTTAAACGCTTCCGTGAAATCGTTGCGAATAAGGCGGCGGACTTTCTGCGCCTTCAGGTAATAGGCATCGTAATATCCCGCCGACAGAACATATGTGCCGATCAGGATGCGGCGGCGCACTTCTTTGCCGAAACCTTCGCCGCGGGTGTTTTCATACATGCCGTTCAGGTTTTCGCCCGGCACACGCAAGCCGAAACGCACGCCGTCATAGCGTGCGAGATTCGACGACGCCTCGGCTGGTGCTATGATGTAATAAACCGGCAGCGAATATCTGGTATGCGGCAGGCTGATATCGATGACTTCGGCGCCTGCGTCGCGCAACATGGCGGCGCCTTTTTCCCATAACGCATCGACTTCTTTCGACATAGCATCATGCCGGTATTCGCGGGGAAGGCCGATTTTAAGGCCTTTTACCGACGCTCCGATAGCCGCCGGAAAATCCGGCACTGTCTGGTCCGCCGAGGTGGAATCTTTCGCATCGAACCCCGCCATCGCCTTCAGCATCAAAGCGGCATCTACCACCGTGCGCGTCATCGGCCCCGCCTGATCGAGCGAGGATGCAAAGGCAATGATGCCCCAGCGTGAGCAACGTTCGTAAGTCGGCTTCATGCCGACAATGCCGGTGAGCGATGCGGGCTGGCGCAACGATCCGCCGGTATCGGTACCGGTCGAGGCCATGGCGACGCGCGCAGCAACTACCGCGGCTGAGCCGCCT
>JAATFY010000095.1 GCA_015654915.1 Rhodospirillales bacterium | reverse complement strand
TCGCCAGAGATGGATGACAGAAACGCACCGGCAACGGCCACGTCGGCGGAGGGTTCGGTTAGGCGCAAGCCACCCGCGACATTCAGGTAACAATCGTTGGTGCCGAACGTGACACCGCAGCGCGCTTCCAGAACCGCCAAAACCATCGCAAGCCGTCCGCTGTCCCAGCCGATAACGGCGCGGCGCGGCGTGCCGTAGGATGTGGGCGCGACCAGCGCCTGAATTTCCACAAGCACCGGCCGCGTCCCTTCGAGGCCCGCGAAGACGGCGGCGCCGGATGTATCGCCGCGCCGGTCGGCGAGAAACAGCGCCGAAGGATTGGCGACTTCCATCAGGCCTTTGTCGGTCATCTCGAACACGCCGATTTCGTCCGTGGGACCAAAACGGTTTTTGACGCCGCGCAAAACGCGGAACTGATGGCCGCGGTCGCCCTCCAGATAAAGAACCGTATCGACCATGTGCTCAAGCACGCGCGGGCCAGCGATGGTGCCTTCCTTCGTCACATGGCCGACGAGGATCACGGAAATATCGCGTTTCTTGGCAACGCGGATCAGTTCCTGCGCGCTGGTGCGGACTTGCGCGACGGTGCCCGGCGCGCTGTCAAGCGTATCGACATACATGGTCTGGATGGAATCGATGATCAGAACGTCGGGCGCGTTGTTGTCGTCGACCGCCGTTACGATATCGCGAACGGAGGTGGCGCTGGCCAGTTCGCATTGCACGTCGGAAACGCCGAGACGCGCGGCGCGTAAGCGCACCTGATCGATGGCCTCTTCGCCCGAGATGTAGGCGACGCGGTGTTGTTTCGCGAGCTGGCAGACGACCTGCAGCAGGATGGTGGATTTGCCGATGCCCGGGTCGCCGCCGACGAGGGTGGCCGAGCCAGGCACGAGGCCGCCGCCCACCACACGGTCGAATTCCCCGATATTAGAGAGGCGGCGGGGCAGGGCGCGTTCGACCCCTTTCAGGGGCACGAATTCGATGCGGTTGCCCTTGCCGCCCTTGCTTTTGGCGCTGCCAAGGCCCTTCGGCGGCCCGCTGGCGATAGTTTCCTCGACAAGGGTGTTCCAGCCGCCGCGGCCCTCGCAACGCCCGCCCCATTTGGGATGGGATGAACCGCAATTCTGGCAGACAAACTGGGAGGAGGGCTTGGACATGAGGACATAATGTTCCCTATTTGTTCTTGTTTGTCAAGTTCAAAGAATTTGCTTCATTTAAGGGCTGGTTTCGAAAAACTGATAAATAAATCGCCTAGTGCCCACATGATAAAAACAGCAGCGATTTTCCATCTTTGATGCATTGCGCTTTCGTAAATAATTGGCAGGCGAGACAGCAGTAAGGAGGCAACGCCTGCTGTCCGTCGCGGATAACCAAGGGCATTTCGTAAAAACATATTTTTGTTTGGCAGGTATTTTTGCGTCAAAGGCGCACTAAAAATACAAAGCAATTGTGTGATGGCAAAAAATACGAGGCCTATAATTGTACCAGTTTCTAAATTGACAAGGCTTGGGTATACGGCAAGCGTTACACCTACGAATCCAAGAATATAAGCTAGGCTCACACCCCGATTTCTATGACCGAAAGCCGACTGTACCGTGGCAGCCGTAATGTTAGTAACCGCAGAAGTTATTTCCAAAGGTGAAAGCGTCGCGGTTCCGAGAATAAGCTGTAAGAAATTTCCGCAATTGTAAAAAATTCCACTAACATTAGCTGCGTATTGGGTAAAAAGCTTTTTAAACACTAAAACCTCTTCACCTGCATCCGGATCGGGCCTTCGGCGCGGCCGTGGATGAATTGATCCACGTAAGGATTGCCGGAATGGTCGATATCGCCTTTTGGTCCCTGCCAGATGATGCGGCCTTCATGCAGCATGGCGATGCGATCTGAAATTTTACGGGCGCTTGCCATGTCGTGCGTGATCGACAGCGCGGTGGCGCCGACCTCGCGCACGCATTTGACGATCAACTCATTGATGACGTCGGCCATGATGGGATCGAGGCCGGTGGTCGGTTCGTCGAAGAAAATAATCTCGGGCTTGGCAGCGATGGCGCGGGCCAGCGCCACGCGCTTCTGCATGCCGCCTGATAATTCCACCGGCATCAGGTCGCCCACGGCGGGGCTGAGGCCGACGGAGGCCAGCGTCGCGATCGCGCGCTCCTTGGCCTGCTTGCGCGGCATGCCCTGCGCCTGAATGAGCTTGAAAGCGACATTGTGCCAAACGGGCAGGGAGTCGAACAGCGCCGAGCCCTGAAACAGCATGCCGAATTTGGCCAGATGCGCGTCGCGAGCGCTGCCGGAAAGTTTTGTCGCTTCCACGCCGTCGATTTTAATCGAACCGGCGTCGGGTTCCAGAATGCCCAGAATGCATTTCAGCAAGACCGATTTACCGGTGCCGGAGCCGCCGATGACAACGACGGATTCGGCCTTGCCGATGGAAAGATCGAGGCCGCGCAGGACATGCTTGTCGCCGAAAGACTTTTTCAGCCCGTGGATCTGGATTTTCGGAACGGCGTCGCTCATGTCATTTATCGGCGAAGAACAGGCCGGTCAGCAGATAGTTGCTGACCAGAATGAGGATCGAAGCGGTGACGACGGCGTTGGTGGTCGCCGCGCCGACGCCTTGCGCGCCGCCCTTGGAATTGAAGCCGTTGTAGCAACCCATCAGGGTGATGATAAAACCGAACACGGCGGCTTTCCACAGGCCGGAGGCGACGTCGCGATGTTCGAGATACTGCCAGGACTGCGAAATGTAATTGGCGGCATTGAACTGGAGGCGATAAACGCAGACCAGAAAGCCGCCGAACACGCCGATGATGTCGGCGACGAGCACCAGCACAGGCATCACAAGAGTTCCGGCGATAAGGCGCGGCGCAATCAGGTACTTATAAGGATTTGTTGAAAGGGTGGTTAAGGCGTCGATCTGCTCCGTCACGCGCATGGTGCCGAGCTCGGCGGCGATGGCGGCGCCGATGCGGCCCGCTACCATCAAACCGGCCATGACGGGGCCAAGTTCACGTGTGATTGACAGGACAACGACGGTGGGGATGGCGCTCTCGGCATCGAAGCGCGAAAAGCCGGAATGGCTTTGCAACGCCAGCACCATGCCGGTGAAGAGGGCGGTGAGGCCGACGACCGGCAGCGAAAAATAACCGATATCGACGACCTGCCTGCCGATCTGCCGGAAATAAAACGGCGGACGGAAGCAATGCATGACGGACGTGCCGGCGAACCATGCCAGCCGCCCGGTAGCGGACAGGAATTCCAGAAACGTACGGCCGATGAGGGCGAAGGGATTCATGATTTGAACGAGGCGGTGGCTGGGAAGCAATAACAACCGCAACGTATCCAAGGGACTGGGGGGTGTCAATGTGGGTGCCAAGCATGCGACATCTGATACTGTGCCGTAGGGTAGAGTCACCCCAGATATATTCAGATACGATTAAGGAACAGCGACTCGCTGTGCGAACAGCATGTGGGGGATCGTAACTGTTTTCTACATCTTCGTCACATTTGTGATGGGAAGGTTGACGACAGTCACATCGCGATAATAATCGCCGCCGCTGTTGCCACCGTAACCCAAGTTGTAGCAGCCTTTATTAACGCCAGAGCAGTAATTGGCGCATTGTGTATCTGATCCGCAATAAGTCACCCAAGGTCCCTGGTCAGACGCACATTTTACGGAAGTACCGACGGTCGTGGATGCCGGACCGCAGAAAATGCGGCCGGTGAATTTGCCGGTGCTGGCATCATACGCGCCTATTCCGTGCAGCAGGACCGAATACCCGCTAACATTGAAATACCACAAGCTGTCGCCGCCGGTACCAGCAGGGCCTTGAGGTCCCGCGGGTCCTGCCGCACCCGGAGGGCCTGCCGGTCCAGGTAGACCGCCACCTGCGGGCATTTGGACGCAGGTAAAACTGTTCGGGCCATTCTTGGTTAGGGCGTAACCCGTTGCGCAGGTGGCAGTACCCTTGAGGCTAAGAACCGTTGCCAGGCCGTTGGAATCAAAAGGATCTGTTACGCCTGCAATATAATAACTTGGCGCCGTGATGCTGTTCGAGAAAATAGCCGCGCCGTTTGAAGGAAAGCTGATCTTGCCGCCGCCCATTAAAACATTGCTGCTGAAGTTGGCGGTATTGTTGACGGCAAAAGCTCCATTCACCGTAGTAGCGCCTGCCAGGGTGGTGGTGCCGTTAAAAGTAGCCCCGCCGCCGATGGTAAGGTTGCCAAGCGCATCGGCTGTAAACGACTTTACGCAACCCAGAGGATTTGCGCCGTCCCAACCCAGAACACCAATGGTGCCGCCCCCTGCAGGGCAGAGCGCCGGAGGAAGCATCGGGATATCCGCGGCGGATGCTTGATGCGGGAGGCAGAACAGGAAGCCGAGCAGGCCTAGCAGAAGGAAAGACTTCCGCGCACCCTGGAGTTTGGCAATGGACTGCATCACGAGACACCTCATAACAAATGGGTTTCAAACGAAATTATAGGTAAAAGTCGTTGCGACTTCGTTAATGGAAACTGGAAAGAATTTAACCTAAATCCAACCCTCCCAAGCGTCGGCATCCTACTGCCTAAAAAGGACTTTCACCTAAAACAAAGAGAAAAATTGTCCTTTATGGTTAAAAATACACTAGAAGATGAGGACATGACTCTGCTCTCCTATAATCTTGTGGTGGCCGGAGCCGGTTTCTTCGGTCTGACCATCGCCCATCAGGCCGCAACCCGACTCGGTCTCAAGGTCCTGGTTATCGAGCGCCGCGGCCATATCGGCGGTAACGCCCACAGTGTTATCGACCCCGCTACCGGCATCGAAGCCCATGTCTATGGCTCGCATCTGTTCCATTGCAACAGCGAGGAGATCTGGCGCTACCTGAACGGCTTCACGCCTTTTACGGATTACCGGCATCATGTGCTGACGACGCACCAAGGCAAGGTTTATTCGATGCCGATCAATCTCGGGACAATAAACAGTTTCTTCGGCAAGGAATTCTCGTCCGAGGAGGCGCAGGCCCTGATCGCGTCGCAGCGCGGTGAAATCACGGTAGATGCTGCCCATAACCTTGAGGAGAAAGCGATAGCGCTAATCGGCCGCCCGCTCTACGAGGCTTTCATTCGTGGTTATACGGCAAAGCAATGGCAAACCGATCCGCGCGAGTTGCCTGCCGATATCATCACACGGCTGCCGGTGCGGTTCACGCATAACACACGTTACTTCGACGACCGTTTTGAAGGATTGCCGTCGGAAGGCTATTACACGATTTTCAAACGCATGGCGGATCACCCCAACATCCACGTCATGCTGAATACGGATTTCTTCGAAGTGCGGCCGCAATTGCACGCCGGAGTCCCTATCGTCTATACCGGTCCGATTGACCGTTATTTCGATTACAGGCTTGGCGCGTTGGCGTGGCGCACGCTGGATTTCGAGCGCGAGATTGTTCCGACCGGCGATTTTCAGGGAACATCCGTGATGAATTATGCCGACGAGGAGATTCCCTATACGCGCATCCACGAATTCCGCCATCTGCATCCAGAACGCAATTACCAGCGCGAGAAAACGATCATCTTCCGCGAATATTCCCGCTTCGCCGGGAAGGAGGATGAGCCTTATTATCCGGTCAACACAAACAGAGACAAGGATTTGTTCGAAGCCTATCGCAAGCTGGCGCAACGGGAGAAGAATGTTCTGTTCGGCGGCCGCCTCGGTACCTACCGCTATTTCGATATGCATCAGGCGATCGGCGCCGCATTCAAGCTGTTCGAGAATCGGCTGGCCCCGCATTTCACGCAGAAACAGCCGCTTGATAATGGCGGCGATTTTTAAGACAATGGCGCGTCGCCGCCAGTCCTGTCTCAATGAAGGCCCGTTTTCATGACCGATCCCAACCGTCACGCGATACTCATTCTTGACGGCGTAAGTGCATACAACAGTATCGGAGCCTTCAATCGCGAAGTCGCGCGCGTGATACGCGAGGCAACGACCGGCCTCGATGTCGTGATGCTGGATATGAGCGATACGAACCGTTTCAACGACGGGCTGCGACAGGCGCTGGAAGATTATCCGGAACGCATCGGCGCGGCATTCAGTTTCAGCGGCTTCGGCGTCGAGATCGGCGCTAAATCCGGCAACGGCAATCTGTGGCAACGCTTGCAGATCCCAATGCTGAGCTGGATGCTGGATCATCCCGCTTATTACCTTGCGCGTCACAAAAGTCCGGCGGCTGCCGTCATGCGTTTATACGCCAATCGTGATTTTCTGGAATTCCACCGCGACTATGTGCGCTCGCCTTATCGTACGGCCTATTGCCGTTTCGGGGCGATGACCTATGGGCGGCAGCCTTACCGGCGCGAACCGAAAGCAGGCGAAACGCCGCTCGTTATTTGTCCCAAATCGGGCAACAATCCGGCGTTGCTCGAGGAAACCTGGAAGCTGCTGCCGCGTATGATCCGGAAAGTTATCCGTGACGCGATTGACCATTATTGGGGCCAGACGGCGCGCAGTGGAAATGTCGTAAACTCGGTTCTGGCGGCGGCAGATGGCGCCGGTGTCGAGTTGCGTAATGACCTGACGCTTTTTACCTTCTTCGTCATGCAGCTTGACGATTACATCCGCCGCAGCAAGGCGGATATCCTTGTAAGGCAATTGCTGGCGACGCCGGTCAGGATATACGGCGATGGGCTCACTTATATTGACACGTCCAAAGCGCGGGCGACGATCTTGCCGCCGGTCGACTACGACACGCTGACCAACCTGTTTTTCGAATCGTTTGCCGTCATCTCGATGAACCCGAATATCGACGACGAATGCAATGATCGTCCGTATTCGGCGATGGGTTCCGGCGCATTGCCGATTTCCGACATCAATCCGTGGTGGCAGAAAAGCTATCCGGCCTTGATGCCCTACAGTTACGATTTCCGCGACTGTCCGGTGACTGCCGTGGTAGAGAAAGTTCTAGCCGATCCCAAAGCGGAGGCGGAAGACGCATGGCAGCAATCGCAGCAACAACGCCGCACCCGGACCTTCGACACGATGATCGAGGAGGCGCTGGAATTTGCGCTGACGCATCGCTATTTCACGTTCAAGTTCGAGCCGCCGCAGCCTTATTTCACGAAATGCGGGGATTAGGTCAATCCGCCAGACCGGCGAACAGGGGCGTGCTGAGATAGCGCTCGCCGAATGACGGGATAATGACGACGATCATTTTGCCTTCGTTTTCCGGCCGTGCGCCGACCTGAAGCGCAGCCCACAGTGCCGCTCCGGAAGATATGCCGACCAGCAGCCCTTCTTCTTTCGCCGCCCGCCGCGCCGTGGCGAAAGCGTCGTCGTTCTTCACCCGCACAACCTCGTCGTAAATTTTCGTATTGAGAATGTCGGGCACGAAACCGGCGCCGATACCCTGAATCGGATGGGGGCCTTTCTGTCCGCCCGACAGAACCGGCGAGGCATCGGGCTCGACCGCTATCGCCGTGAAGGAAGGCTTGCGCGATTTAATGACTTCGCCGACGCCGGTGATCGTGCCGCCCGTGCCGACGCCGGAAATCAGGATGTCAATCTTGCCGTCCGGATCGCGCCAGATTTGTTCCGCCGTTGTCTTGCGGTGAATCTCGGGGTTGGCCGGATTTTTGAATTGCTGCGGCATGAAAGCGTTGGGCGTGCCCGTGCTGATTTCCTCGGCTTTCTTGATCGCACCGGCCATGCCTTCGGGCCCGGGGGTGAAAACAAGTTCCGCGCCGTA
>JAATFY010000202.1 GCA_015654915.1 Rhodospirillales bacterium | reverse complement strand
TGGCGGACGTATCGCCGCCGCCCATATCGTTCAGTACCGCGACAGTAAACCCCTTTTTGTCGCCGGCAGGGCGAGCAGTCGTAAAACTCAAGACATCAGAGGCAGTCGTCCCATTTGCGGCGGGAATCTGGTAGTAGTACGTGGTATCCGCCTTTAACCCACTGACATGCACCTCGTGGAAGAACTGGCTGCATTGGGTGACCACGACGGCGGAGCATGGAGGCGTGCGATCGTAGCTGGATCTCGTTGGCTCCAATCGCACCACAAAGTCAGATTGCTCCGGCTCGAGGAGGTAGATATGCATACGTATGGCTGGTGCCCGTGGCTATATTCTTCAGATTCTTGGGGCTGTCTCCCCAGCTAACCTCTGGTGCAACACCCAACCCAAACGGCGTCTGGTAATGGATGTTGATGCCGCCAGGCAAGTACGACAAGGAAATAACGTTAATATTGTTCGTCGGCTTCTTCGCTTTGGGCTTCACGGCAGGGGGCTCAACCAGTCTGGGGAACCCCTTTCCATTCCCGTTTACCGTTGGATCGACCCAATCGCCAACCGGCACCTCAGGACCGGTGTAGGGATAGCGGTTGTCCACATCGGGCGCCGGCGCCCCGGATGCCGTGATCGCCAAGAAAAATGCGGCTGCTGTGGCGCTGATTTTCATGATGCTTAAGTTGCGTGCCGAAGAAAGCCAAGACACTATCACATCACAGGCGAGGAATCCCGTGACGGGGAGCCGGGGTTTTATGTGTCAAGGACGCAACACTGATGGTGCTACTCGTAGAGCGGACCTGGCGATGCAACACTGCTGGACACGCCACATGCATCGCGAATCTCGGGTCCACGGCAATGATAGCAGCCTCGGAAGACGTTTCCAATCTCAACAACGCCATAGGAATGGTCCAATTGTTCTTTTCCTTACCCCACGTGTAGCTGGGTTGTTGACCGACGATCGACGTGTGGGTAGTGATGGAGATCTCTAACCTTCTCGATCCGGAAATGAGCGTCGACGACCAGGATGTCAGCAACATCATTTCCGGGCTAGTTTAACCTAACCCAACCAAATTGCTGGGTCCGACAGGATCCCGTATTCTGGCAAGCGAGGCGAACCAACTTCGTGGAGACATTCAGGGGACCTGCAGCTGGAGCT
>JAATFY010000268.1 GCA_015654915.1 Rhodospirillales bacterium | reverse complement strand
GGCCCGTAAACTTCACGCGCATTCGTGCTTTTATCCAGTTTTTTTCTCATGACGTGCTCCGCAGGCGCAGGGGTTAAGACGAGGTCACCATAAAAGGGTCCAAATAAATAATCAGTGTGGAAAGGTTACTGCCGTACAAAAAGAAAAGGGTCTGTCGGAACGGCCTCGTTTCCCCCTCTTTAGGCATAAGTAAATACCGGGATTTTCTAGCGGTCGTTTCTGGGCGGCGGTGACGCGCGCACGATAATATTGTCCTGAACCGATTTTACGCCTTTGACTTGCTGCGCCAGATTGACCGCCCGTGCCTCGCTGTTGGAGGAATCCACAAAACCGCTGAGCTGGACAACGCCCTGCATGGTTTCGACATTTACCTGCGAAGCTTTTACTACCGGATCGGCGATGAAAGCGTCTTTAACCTTTGTGGTAATCGCGGCGTCGTCGAAATACTGACCCGCCGTTTCGCGGCCCGAGAACATCGCGCAGGATACGAGCGTGAGAGCAAGCATAGACACGGCAATAACTTTGCGGACGGCGGGATTGAACATGGGTTTTCCTTTGGCAACAAAGATTTAACAGAGGTATTCCAATATTATTCTCGTCAGGTTTCTATAAGACAGTCCGCCTTTGGATATAAACAGGCCATAAGGCTATAGAAAATATTCGACAGTCTCGGCCTTCCATTCGTGAAGTCTCTCGATCCATGGCCGGTTAGACCATTCTTCCGGTTCGATGCGCCGCGATAACGCCAGGTCGGCCTGAAACATTTTTTCCATCTGGTCGCCAAAGCCCGAGCCGAGGATAACGGCGTTGCATTCATTGTTGAAAAGAACGCTGCGCCAATCGAGATTTGAGGAGCCGACTGTCGACCATATCCCGTCGATTACAGCGGTCTTTGCGTGCAGAATCACGCCCTGACGCTCATAGATTTTAACGCCGGCTTCCAGCAAATCCTCATACGCGGCATGACCGGCATGCAGCGAGAGTTCGGAATCGCTCTGGCCCGGCAAAATCAGGGTTACGTCGACGCCGCGGCGCGCGGCATCCTCCAGCGCGTCGAGAAGGTCGTCGGTCGGTACAAAGAAAGCAGCCGTCAGATGCACGGAATGTTGCGCCAGCGCGATAGCCACCAGAAGGGATTTATAAATGGGAAAGCGGTCAAGATCCGGCGTGCCGTCGATCGCCTGCACCCATAAATTACCGCGCGGTGCGGCAAGGGTAGGGGGCGGCAGTGGGACATAATCGGATTTCTGTTCACGCCATGTCTGCGTATAGATTTTTTCGAATTCGGCGACGACCGGCCCCTCGATCTTTACATGCGTGTCGCGCCACGGCGTTTTTTCGGGATCGAGTTCGCTCGAATCCTCCGGCTCGTCCACCAGCCGTTTGACTTTGAGTTTCAGCTTGTAAAGCATGCTGATATTGACGCCGCCGGTAAAGGCGGTCTCGCCGTCGATTATCAGCAATTTGCGATGATCGCGATGGTTGAAGGAAGAATCGGCAATCGAGCCGAGGTCGACAGGGTTATATTCCATGATATGAACGCCGTGAGCCCGTAACCGGTCGAACAGGGCGGAAGACGTATCGTCGGAGCCAATGCCGTCATAAATCAGGTTGACCTGAACACCGGACTTGCGCTTTTGCAAAAGCGCTTCGGCAAACAGTCGGCCTTCCTTTTCATCGAACAGGAAACTTTCCATGTCGATGCGTTTCCTGGCGCTATGTATGGCCGCCAGCATGGCCGGGTAAGTCGCGGCGCCGTCCTGAAGCAAAGTTACTTTATTGCCGCCGACGAAGGGGATTCCGGCGATATGTTCGCCCTGTTGCCGTAAAACTTCCAAGGGAGGCTGCGACAGCGCGGCCTGACGCGCTGCCGCGATATCGGGATCCACAGCCGGTAATTGGGCGCATGCAGCAGGAAGAAACAGAAAAATCAAAATCCATAGACAGCGCGATGACATGAACGATCCGACGAACACGAGACGCGGCAGGCTAGGAAGACAATGCGGCTTAACTGCGGCGTTTTCCGCGTGTTTCTTTATGGGAAGTTTATAAAAAGACGCCGATTAACGCTGACTTCCTATACGTGCAGATGCCATAGTCAGGACATGGCAAACATTCGAAACGGAACGCCGGAACGGGATTTATCGCCGGAAGATCAGCCGCCGGTGGTTCTCGAGCAGCAGAAACTCGACCCCACCATTCAGGATTATATTATGGCGCTGGCCGCGCACGGGCCGTTCGCGCATGATTTGAAAACCACCCGCCCGCACGTGCTTGCGGCGCTTGCCGAGATTTGGCCGCATTTGACAGGCTGGGAAAAACAGGAAGAAGAACTGCTGAAATCGATCCGGGATGTTCTTGTGTCGACGCCCGCTTCGGCGTCCGCCCCCGCTATTTTTGTGCGCATTTCGATCACGTCCGCGGCGCTTATTCCCACTAACCTTCCGGAACCGGAAGAGGCTGTGATCATCATATCTTTTGACGGCAAGGAAGGTGTGATGAAGAGTTGTACCATTCCGGCTTCCGCTGCGGCAGTGCCGACGTTGCGGGACATGGCTGTTCCTACGGGCCTCATCGTGATGGGGCAACCCATGGCCGCAACCGCCCCTGTCGGCAACAACCCGCTGTTGGAATTCGGCGTCGATCAGAATTTCTACGGAACGCGGGTGCGCGACAGAGTGCTTCGCGGTGATGCGTCCCTTAAGGGCGACGACACGTCCATCGCCGGCGACAACACCCCCTATGTAGCGCCGCGTCCTTATTTGGGAGACCCCAGGGAAGAGAACAAAAGGACAGGCGAAAGAGCCAAAGAAAGGGGCGCGATGCTATTGGCTTTGGGAGCAATAGGGGGTGAAAGCTTCATGCAGAATACGCATGTTGCGGTTCCTTATCTCCGGCCAAGACAGCAGGAGCCGCGCAGAGAAGAAGCGGCAGAAAGCCAGGAACAAAAGGCGGAGCAAGGAGAGCAAGCCGAGAATCCCGAACGTCGCGGCGAGGAAAATCATGAGCGCCGCACGGATGGCCACGAACGCCGCATGCCGGGACGTTTGGGCTATTTCAACGTGGATGAAAACGCGGGAACCGAAGGTCTGACGCCGCCCGAGCGCGAAGTCCTCGCAATACGCGCCGAGCAGGGAACGGGGGCGGCGCGCCAAGAAGCGGAAGCCACGCGCATCGAACAAGAGGACCGGAAAAAAGCTGATATGCAGCTTTCTCCGCATCGTCCCGAAATGGCGCATACCGCGGAAGAGATTTCTCCCACTCCTGCCGGCACAGTGGAAACGACGACGGTACACGCGCCCGCGGAAGAGCAAGCGGTTCGGGAACAGCCGCCGGAACAAACGGCTGGCACACAAACTCAATCCGCAGAAATGGTGCGGACGGCTTCGGCCACGGAATTCATATTGCCCGGTATCTCAAGTTCCGGACAGAACCTCACGCCCGAACAGGCGTTTCCAGAGAGCGCGCAAAACAGGGAAACATCTTCGGCTTCTGTCGAAAGCGGTGTTGCGCCGCCGACCGGCATTTCGGAAACCGGAACTGCGGAGAATGAACAGGTTGCTTATACGGGCGCCATGCGCCGGCCGGAAGATGAGCGCCGCGAGGCTTTCGGACGCGAAGCCGAAGACAGGACGAAGGAAGAAGAAAGCGATCGCCGTGTTCGCTTGCAAAGCGAACAGGAACAGCGGCGTTCTTCCTCCGAAGAACGTGAAAACGAGCGGATTCGCGTGTGGAATCTGGAAAGGGACCGCGATCGGGATCAGGATCGGGAGCCTGAACGGCAACGCGAAAATACGCGTATTAATGCGGGCTGGAATTACAGGCCTTTCTATGTGTCGGGGTCACAGCATGAATATGGGGTATATCGCCATTATAACGACAATCCCGCACGCTTCTCCGCGGAACAGGAATACCGCGACAAAATTATTTATCAAGAATGGCCGATGCATAAAGCTTCGCCGATGTACGCGAAAAGAAAATCTCTGAAAGATCTCAGTCCCGAACATAATTTGGCAGAAAATCCCTAGCCGGATAATATGGATATTGCTTCTAACTTTGAAGCCGGATCGCAAAAAAGCGAAGAAATTATAGAGGAATCAATCGAGAATATGTTGCAAGCTTTAGCCGTCAGGAATCGCGTTAATTCATGCGTGGGTATGAATGAAACTACGGACGTATGTTTGGGCTTGGAGGCCCGGCTCACTGCCGGATATGCGGATGCGATTGTTCCGGCGGATATGTCTTCGTCTTTCCGCGCGTTCGAGATTAGTGTTCGTTCGAGAAATCCCACCGGCCGAAAACAGACATGCTCGCAAACTTTTTTCTCGACGGCGCAATTCCCGTAAATGCGGAAAGAGGAAGCTATATCCCTCTTTTGGCGTTGGCATCATTCCTCGTCGCTTCATTCGGTTCGTATGCCGGATTGACGTTGGCGATCCGGATGTTCGGCGAACCGGAGAGGCGCAAAAAATACATCTTGCAGGCGATGGGCGCGTTCGCGCTCGGCGCCGGAATCTGGTCGATGCATTTCATCGGCATGCTCGCCTACCGAATGCGGATGGTCGTTCATTACGATCCATGGCTGACGGCGGTATCGATGGTTTGCGCTGTCGCCGTGGCTTTTTTTGCTTTGCAGATTACGCAGGCACCGAAACTTTCGGGGGCGCGTCTTTCCGTCAGCGCCGTATTGCTCGGATTCGGCATTTGCGCCATGCACTATACCGGCATGGCCTCCATGCATATGCAGGCGAGCCTTTATTACATTCCCTCCCTGTTTTTTCTTTCTGTGGCGATTGCCATCGCGGCTTCCGGCGCGGCGCTCCGGATCGTCTTTACGCTCGGTCGGGAAAGCAGCCGGCAAACAGGGTGGAGAGTGGTCGCCGCGCTGATTATGGGGGCCGCCGTCTGCGGCATGCATTATACCGGGATGGCGGCTGCCGTCTTTGTGCCCTTTGCGGATTGCCGTTTCGACGCCAACCAGAATTTCGAAATTCTGGCGCTGGCCGTTATCACCAGCACGATGATTTTGATGACGGTTCTTACCTTCGCCATTTCGAGGCGGTTTTTTCTGATTATCGGCTCCGGTATTCTTTTTTCCCTGCCTTTGGTTCTTATCGTTTACCAGGCGGTTACCGTTCTCAACACGGATATCCGCCTGGCCGTAGAAGAGCGGGAAGGCGCGAGCTATCATGGCAAGCTAATCGACTTGCTTCAGCGCATTCAGGAAATCCGCGGGCTAACCTATGTCGCGCGCAATGGCGTGGCCTTTGCCGATGACGAGCAAAGAGAAACGGCAAAGCGGGAGGCGCGCGGCCTTATCACGGCCCTTGATGCCGTCGACCAGTCTTCCGGAAACGGGCTGGGGGTCAGTCAGGGATGGCAAAAAATAAAAAGGGATATTCTGCCGTTGCTGGAAGCGCAAAACGAGCATGTTCCGCTTATCGGATTTAACCGATATTCCGAAGTCATCCATTCACTGATGGATTTTATGAAAGATGTGGCCGATAACGCCGGCCTGACGACAGACCCGCAGCTCGATAGCGACTATCTGGAAGACGCCGCTATCAATGTCACTCCCGAAATCATGGAGACGTTGGGAAGATTGCGGGGGCTGGCGTCGGGACTGCTGGCGTCGGGAAGGCCGCCGGCGCAATGGACCGAAAAAGAAATCCGCGAATTGCAGGAGCTTTACGACGGGCTGCGAATTCAGGAGGCGGATATAAAAGACGCGCTCGAGCGCGCGAAACATGCCAACGAAAGCGCGGGCCAGTTTCTCGATTATCACAATCGGATAATCCTGCCCAAACTTGACGCGCTCCAGGGCCGGCTGGCGCGTATTATTTTTGGTCGCATGGGCGAAGACGCCGCCGCCGGAGTTTTCGCGCAGGCGACGGAAGTCATCTCCCTCTACGATCTCCTTTATGACAAGACGATGGATGCGCTTCTCGATCTCCTGCAGCGGCGATATGAAGAATATTCGCTTAAAAAAAATCTGGTCATGTATTCCAGCGTGGCGGCTTTTGTAGGTTTCGTGGTGCTGTTCGTTTTCCTTTACCGTACTCTGGCAAAAACCGAACGCGCAAAGGCCCAGGCCGCCATCGCCAGCCAGGCCAAGTCCGAGTTCCTTGCCAACATGTCGCATGAATTGCGCACGCCGCTGAACAGTATTCTCGGCATGAACCGGCTGCTGTTGGAATCGGGATTGACGGAAGACCAGCACGCTCTGGCCGATACCGTGTTCCGCTCTTCGGTGAATTTGCTGGAGATCGTCAACGATATTCTCGATCTCTCCAAGATCGAAGCCGGCGAGATGCGGCTGGAATACATCGGTTTCGACCCCCACTACGTCTTTCATGGCGTCATTCATGCGATGGATCACATCGCCCGCGAAAAACGCATTCTTATAATCCGGCATTACGAAAAAGAGACATTTCCTTATGTGCTGGGCGACCCCACCCGTTTCGGGCGCATATTGATGAATCTGATCGGCAACGCGGTCAAATACACCGACGATGGTCAGGTCGAGATCCGCGCATCTATCCGGAACATCGATGACAGGCATATCGATTTCCGCTGCGAAGTTTCCGACACCGGTATCGGCATTCCCGAACATAAGCTGGCCGCTATTTTCGAGAAATTCGTTCAGGCCGATACATCAACCACGCGCAAATACGGAGGGACCGGCCTTGGCCTCGCGATCACCAAGCAATTGGTGGAAATGATGGGCGGCAAAATAGGCGTCGAAAGCGAAGTGGGGAAGGGCTCGACTTTCTGGTTCGCAATTCCTTTCGAAACCACCGACGTGCTGCATGAAGAAAAACATATGCGCCGGCAGAAAGCCCAACTCGGCGCGATACGTCCGGAAAACGCGCGCATTCTGGTGGCCGAAGATCACCCGATGAACCAGATCCTGATTCGGAAATTCCTGCAGAAATTCGGCATCGGCCATTTCGTGATTGTCGATAATGGAGAGGATGTACTCAAGAGCTGCGAAAACGGAGCGTGGGATATCATTCTCATGGACTGTCACATGCCGCAGAAGAATGGTTACGAGGCAACCAAGGATATTCGCGACCGCGAGAAAGCAACCGGTGCGCATGTGCCGATCATTGCGATGACGGCGAACGCCATGGTCGGCGACCGGGAAAAGTGCCTGCGCTACGGTATGGATGAATATATCAGCAAACCCATCAATATCGATGAATTGAAGGAAATTCTTGGTCAGTGGATCGGTTTTGATGCCGATATTCCCGAACCGCCGCATCCTGAGCCGGTTGTGCATGATGATGCGCCGCCTCTGGATTTGTCCATGCTGAACAGTTTCTCCGAAGGAGACAAAAGCGTGGAAAAATATCTGATAGGCATTTTTATCGAGCAGTCGGACAAGAATATGGCAACGCTTGATGAATACCGGACGCAGGACACCAAGACGTGGCAGGAAGCCGGCCATATGTTCAAGGGCGGCGCCGCCAGCATAGGCGCAAACGATCTGGCGAAATTATGCGGCGAAGCCCAGCATTTTCAGGGCACTTCCGAAGAACAGGCGGCGCTGTGCGCCACAATCGGCAGCGAATATCTCAGGGTAAAGGAATTTCTCCGAAGTCTGGAATTGCTCGGCTGAGCTAGGCCATGGTCGGGCATTTCCGGACGTAATCCTGAATTTTCTCTTTCGTGAAGGGTTTTGCCAGAAAGCCTTTGGCTCCGTGATGCGTCGTCAATTCCACATTCTCCTGCGAACTGTCGGCGCTCAGCATGATGACGTAGGCTTTCGGATCGATGGAGAGAATGGAGCGCAGCGCGATTTTCCCGTCCATGTTCGGCATATGGATATCGAGAAACAGGATATCCGGCACATATTTTTTGTAGGCCGCCAGCACTTCGCCGCCGTCCCCGACTTCATGCACGGTCGGATGGGGACCCACCCCTTTCTTGACCAAAAGCCGCATATACATGTCGTCGTCGGCCACAAGAACGAT
>JAATFY010000155.1 GCA_015654915.1 Rhodospirillales bacterium | reverse complement strand
GTGATGAAGGAAATCAATTTGCAATTGGTGCAGGCGCTGATTGCCGAAGGCTGCCGCAAGGAAAAAATCCTCTGTGCCGCGCGGCATCCGCGCTATTTCGTGCAGGCGGCGCCGCTCGATAAAAAAGATGGGGGCTTGCATAACCGCAGCGGCAAACCCAAAGCCGTGGCCGAGCACGAGATCAACCGCATTCTCGATAAAGGCAAGATCATCGTCATGCATTCCATCGGCCTCGGCGCCGACGGCAAGACCTTGTTCAACATCAATGGCGACGATTACGCCATGGCGGTGGCGATTGCCCTCGCCGCCAAGCGCCTGATCCTCGTCACCAATGTGGCGGGCGTGATGGACAAACATCGCAAACGCATCCCCGCCATCGACAAGGAAATGGCGGAAGAACTGATCGCCGAAAACGTGATCCATGGTGGCATGATCCCGAAAGTCGAGAGTGCCTTGTGGGTTGTGAAGCAGGGCGTCGGCGGCGTCGCCATCATCGACGGGTTCGCGCCATGGTCGATCCTCGCCGAAATGCTGACGCATGAAGGCTTCGGCACCCTGTTTCAGGCGAAGCTGGGATAACCCGTGGGCAGCACAATCGAGATCAACGACACACTCAAGCTGAACCGAGACGAAGGCTTGCCGCAGGAACCGAAACTCGGCGAGACCTACGCTTTCCGCAAGGCCGAGCGCCGGCTTTATCATCTCAAGCCCACGCGGGTTTTTCTGGTCGAGGAACGGCAGGGACTGTGGAATTTCATCGGTCACGCCGAGATTATCGAGCTGACCATCGACGCCGCGAAAGACGAGACGCGGGGAAAATTCCGGATCACGAAAATCTATTCCCGCGATTACGCCCAGACGATTAATAAGCACGAAGCCCCAGCGGGAAAAGGGCTTTCGGCGGAAGGCTGAATTATTTTCACCTGTTGACCGGCATGCGGTTTCAGACGCAGCCGGGACAACCCTATGGCTGACAGTTATCCAAATAGCCACGCAGGAACAATTTCTGCCAAGTCGCGCGAAGGGCTAAAATCTTCCGGCTTTAATTTACGTAAAGGTTCCAGCAGCACATCGTGCGAAATATTCGCATCGTCCGCTACGCTACGCCCCACCGTTAAAAGCATGGATAACCGTGCTACATGCCATGAAATGGCCATGTCCGAATCAAGAGCGGTGGCTCGGTCGCGGCATAATTCTTCTGCCATAATGGCTTCGCCAAGCAGCTCACAGGTGCGGCGGGCGTTGTCAGGGTTGATACGTGCAAATGTCCGAAGCTCATTAACAAAAACTTCTTTTTTCACATCGCCAAAATGCCGCAGGATGTTAATAATTATTGCAGCAATCTCGGTATTTTTGCTGTCTATGCTGTTAGTATTGCTCATAAAATAATCTCCCAAGTTGAAATTTGTTCATCTCTATAGGAGCCAATTGTACGGTTGACGGGCATGAAAGCAATGAGAACATATTATTAATATTGAAAAATAGACTATTTATATATTATACATCTGGAAAGTAGATTTTTGATCTGAACTTTCCACATGGTAACTGTCCCCCAAATCAAAGCTGCCCGGGCTCTGCTCGACTGGACGCAACGCAACTTGGCGAAAATAAGCGGCGTTTCGCTGGCGACGATTGCGCAGATCGAAAGTGGCGGCGGCAATCCACGCGCGGAAACCATGCGCATTCTTCAACAAGCTTTCGAGAAATACGATATCGAGTTTCTCGACGATCCCGGCGTGCGCATTCGTCGCGAGCCTTTCGACGTGAAAATCTGGCAGGGCCGCGAGGCGATGCTGCTTTGCTGGAAAGATATTGAAGAGTCGCTGCCGAATGGGGGCGAATTACTTATCAGTTGCGTCGATGACGCCCTGTGGAAATCAATTTATCCGACCGAAATGCTCGAAATGTATGAGGTCCGCACACGCCTCAAAATCACGAATTTGGGCTTGTTAACGGGGCCCGAGAAAAACGAGAGCGGATGGCCATCGAAAAATTATCGTATCGTACCGCCGGAAGCCACATCCCCACATGCGCCTTATTATGTTTATCTCGACAAAGTGGCAATCATAAGTATGCGCGACCCGATAAGGGTTGTCCTCATTCGCAATCCAACTTTGGCCGAAAGTTTCCGTGCCCAGTTTTGGTATCACTGGAAAAACGGCAAAAGGTTCTAGCTTTACTTGCGTTTATCCACCGGCACAAAATCACGCGTGGTAGGGCCGGTATAAAGCTGGCGCGGGCGGCCGATCTTGGCTTCGCCTTCGCGCATCGATTCCTGCCAGTGCGCGACCCAGCCGGCGGTGCGGGCGAGGGCGAACAACACGGTGAACATGCTCATGGGGATGCCCATCGCGCGCAGGATAATGCCGGAATAGAAATCCACATTGGGGTAAAGCTTCTTCGCCACGAAGTAATCGTCCTGCAAGGCGACGCGTTCCAGTTCCATGGCGGTGTCGAGCAGCGGATCGTTCTTGATGCCGAGTTCACTTAGCACCTCGCGGCAGGTCTGCTGCATGACCTTGGCGCGCGGATCGTAGTTTTTGTAAACGCGGTGGCCGAAGCCCATCAGGCGGAAATTGTCGTTCTT
>JAATFY010000273.1 GCA_015654915.1 Rhodospirillales bacterium | reverse complement strand
TTTAAATACATCGTCATTCCGGGGCGCGCCGCAGGCGCGAACCCGGAATCCAGTTTTTTGTTCGAGCCCAAAGAAACCAAACGGGATTCCATATCCATTTTCTTTCGCTGCGCGAAGAGAAAATGTTCTGGAATGACGAAGGTGGGGTTCGGCTCTAACCCCTGACCTCCGGTTCCCGCTAAATCGGTTCGTTCTCGCCGACCATGGCGTCTTGTCCCAACACCTGCAAGGCGTCGGCAAGTTCGGGACGCTTGCGCATGACGGCGGCTTCGCCTTCGCGGATCGCCTCTTCGGTACGGTCGAACTCCAGCAAGCCGATATGGCCGAGGCGCGGCGCGATATGCACGTCGGGCGGATCGCCGGCGAGGCGCGAGCGCGTGATGCGGTCTTGCATGATATTGAGGCACGAGGTCATGACGCCGAAAATGCTCGGCCCGTCGTAATCGCGGCGGAACACGCGGCGCGTCAGACTGTCCATCAGCGATATTTTATGCTGATTGCCCGTCTCTTCCAGAATTTGCAGCAGGTCGAAACCGGCCGCGGTCGGAATGCTGGCCCCCGGGCGGCGCGATTTGCCGATGATGTCGGCGTTGAGGTTGACGGCGATCACCATGTCGGCGCCCAGCGCGCGGCAGGCGGCGACCGGCAGCGGGCAGACCAATGCGCCGTCGGCCAGCCAGCGGCCTTCGATTTTCAGCGGCGGAAAAATGCCGGGGAGAGAGAAAGAGGCGCGCATCGCTTCGGCAAGATCGCCGCGCTGCAGCCAGATTTCGTGGCCGGTGACGAGGTCGGTCGTCATCGCGGCATAGGGGATTTTAAAATCCTCGATTTTCTGGTGGCCGATATATTTCCGCAATTCGTCCATCAGCCGGTTGCCGCTGATCAATCCGCCGCTCCGTAATCGCATATCGAGGTAGCTGACGATCTTGCGCTTGTTCAGGGACAGCGCCCATTCCTCGAGCTGGTCGAGTTTTCCCGCCATATAACAGCCGCCGGCCAGAGCGCCGACCGACGTGCCGGCGATAACGTCGAATTCGAAGCCGAGCCGCCTGAGCGCGCGAATGACGCCGATATGGGCCCAGCCGCGCGCCATGCCGCTGCTGAGCGCCAAGCCGATCTTGCGTTTTTTCGAGGGCTGCGGGCTGCGTTCGTCAGGCATGGTCTATCCTCACTTTTCGTCATTCCGGCCAAGCTCGCATAGCGAGCGCGAGCTGGAATCCAGTTGTTTTCTCCACCCACGGAAGAACTAAACGGGATGCCCGCTTTCGCGGGCATGACAGATTGTATAATCCGTTTCAGGCTCTATGATAGGGCAAGAATCCTTTACCTTTTATTTAACCCGGTCGCTTTCGTGTCCCAACCTACCCCCCATTATACCGGAAATCTGGCTTTATTGCAGCGCGGCAAGCCCAAAAGTTCATGGGTTCTGATGCGCCGCCTGTTTCGGGGCTACCTGCACGAACATATCCCCGGCTTTATGACGGCGATGTTTTTTATGGCTTTGACCGCCGCCATGACGGGCGCCGCCGCCGCGATCATCCGGCCCATTACCGACCAGCTCGGCAAAGAACATACCCAGATGTACATGCTGGGGCTGGGCGCGGGCGTTCTGGTTATTTTCATGCTGCGCGGCATCGGTACCTATTTCCATACCATCATCATGAACCGCATCGGCCAGCGTATCGTCACCGATGTGCAGCAGGAAATGTACCGGCATCTTCTGAACGCCGATCTCGCGTTTTTTCACGCCAACGCGTCGGGGCAGTTGATCTCGCGCCTCACCAATGATGTCGGCGTCATGCGGCAGGCGGTCGGCGAATGCATGACCAGCAGCTTCAAGGGCGGACTGACCCTTATCTTTCTGGTCGGCGTGATGTTCTACCAGAACTGGCATCTGGCGCTGGGCGCGTTCATCATTTTTCCGGTGTCGGCATGGTTCGTCACGCGCATCGGCAAGCGCATGCGCAAGATTTCCGGCAGCACGCAGGCCGAAACCGGCAATTACGCCTCGCTTCTCAGCCAGACTTTCCAGGGCATCCGGCATGTCAAAGCCTACGGAATGGAAAAACTGGAAAGCGACCGCGTGCAGAAAGTGACCGAAGGCATTTACGATCTGGCGCTGAAAGGCTACCGCGCCAGCGCCAGTTCCAACCCCATGGCCGAGATCCTCAGCGGCTTCGCCATTGCCGCGGTCTTTATCTATTGCGACTGGCAGGTCGCGCACGGCTTTTTGACGACCGGCGCGGTCTATTCTTTCATCATGGCTTTCGTGCTTGCCTATGATCCGATGAAGCGTACGGCCAAGGTCAATGCCCAGTTTCAGGCGGGCCTCGCGGCGGCCGAGCGCGTTTTTATCTTGCTGGACGTCGAGCCCACCATCGTGGATCAGCCGAACGCCAAGCCGCTGGAGACCGCGGATTATTCGGTCGGCATCGAGGAAGTGGTTTTCCGTTATATCGACGGCACGCAGGCGCTGGATCATCTGACCATCAGGGTGCCGCACGGTAAAACGGTCGCCATCGTCGGGCCATCGGGCGCGGGTAAATCAACCATCATCAATCTCATCCCGCGTTTCTATGAGGTGCAGGCGGGGCGCATTACCGTCGGCGGCATGGATGTGCGCGACATTACGCTTGCCAGCCTACGCAGCAAGATTGCCCTCGTCAGCCAGGAGACAGCCCTGTTCGACGATACCGTCCGCGCCAATATTGCGTATGGCAAATTTGACGCCTCTCGTGAGGAAATCGAAGCCGCCGCGGAGGCCGCTTTCGCCGATACGTTCATTCGCAGCCTGCCGCAGGGTTACGATACGGTTGTCGGCGAGCACGGGGTGAAGCTATCCGGCGGCCAGCGCCAGCGCATCGCCATCGCCCGCGCCATGCTGCGCAACGCGCCGGTTTTGCTGCTGGACGAGGCAACGTCGGCCCTCGATAACGAATCCGAACGCGCGGTGCAGGCTGCGCTGAAACAACTGCAGCAAGGGCGCACGACAATTGTTGTGGCGCACCGGCTTTCGACCATCGTCGATGCCGACCAGATTATCGTGCTGGAACACGGCAAGGTCGTCGAGCAGGGGACGCATGCCGCGCTTTTGGAAAAACAGGGCGTTTATGCGAGACTGTATGGATTGCAGGCGGAATTCAGCGAGGAGTCGTAAGACATGGCCAAAGGGCATTTAGCGCGGCGCGCGTCGGGATGGATCATTACCTTGGTCCTCGTTTATGTCGTTTTCATCGTGGCGCTCGGCCTGATGCAGAAACGCCTGATGTATTTCCCCGATCCCACGCGGTTCGTGCCGTCCGAATGGGCGCTGAAGGAGCTTGAGCCTGTCGAGGGCAAGACCGAAGACGGGTTGACGATCACTAGCTGGTACCGTCCCGCCAAGGCGCGCGACAAATTCACCATCGTTTTCTTTCAGGGCAATGCCGGCCATCTGGGTTACCGCAATTATAAAGTGCGGCCATGGCTCGACGCCGGGTACGGCGTGATGATGGTGGGCTATCGCGGCTTCGGCAATCCCGGCTCGCCTTCGGAGGAAGGCCTTTATATGGATGCGCAGGCGGCAATAGATCAGCTTCATAAACGCGGCGTACCGGACAAGGCCATGGTGTTCTACGGCGAATCCATGGGAACCGGCGTCGCGACGCAGATGGCGACGGAATACGGCGCTTCGGCGCTCATTCTTGAATCGCCTTACACATCGGTGCCGGATGTCGGCTCGGATCGCTACCCGTGGGTGCCGGTGCATTTCCTTTTGCGAGATAAGTATAACAGTCTCGCCAAG